>JAFRNO010000010.1 GCA_017430155.1 Kiritimatiellia bacterium
GGACGCGCGTGATGATCGCCGCCGCGCACCAGGCCAACGCAGTCTGCGCCCTGCTGCTGGGCGAGGAGCTGTAAAGGCGCAGGGCTGCTGCGGCCTCACTTCTCCAGCGCGGACTTGACTTCGCGGAGGACGCGCGGGGCGGTGCCGATGGCGAAGCGGTCGGCGACCATGAGAAGGTCGTCGTCGGTTATCATCGACTGCTTGCCGTTGACGGAGAGCGGGTGGCATCCGCCGTGGGCCGACCACGGGTCTTCCGAGGGGAACTTCGACCCCGTAAGGTCGTACGCAGGCGCTAGCGCCCACTCGCCGCCTTCCTTCAGCATGAACGAGAAGTTCTTGGTGTGGTCGTCGCATTCGTCTATTGCGATGTTGAAGGCAATGCGGCGGAATGCCTCCTCCATCGCCTCGTATCCGAGATGAAGCGCGTCCACCGTCGCAAGATACTGCTCGTATGTCCTGAACTCGGCTGGCACCGACATCGGGAAGTGCGCCATTGCGGACAGCGTCTGGACATGGTGGTGACGCATGCCGTCGCGGTCGAAGCGCCTTGTCATGAAATGCCCGAGTCCGTCCAGCTCGTAGAGGACCGACTCGCTGATGTCGATGCCGGCGGCGCGCGCACGCTTGTAGATTTCGTATTCCGTCGGGCCGCGCCACGGGTATTCCTTCGGCGTAAACTTGATTATCCAATGCTCGAAGCCTTCCGGAAGGTCGCGGTCGCCGAACAGGAACTGATCCGTCTTACGGTTCCAGCCGACGAGGGCCTTCGCCTGGGCGCCTCCGACCGAGGAGCCTATCCGCAGAATCGCACGCAACGCCTCAGCACCGTCAAGGTCGGCCAGCTCACCGTTCGCCGCCATGCGCGCCGCCTCCACGAGCTTGCGCATCTCGAATGCGGCGGGACGCCCTCCAGGTCCATGGTCCGGCTCGTATGTCAGCGCGCCTGTCGCGCGTCGTCCGATGTATGCAAGACGGTCGAGTGCCGTGATTTCGGAACGTACATACCCCTTCTCCTCCAGCCAGCGGTCTATAAGTCCGCGTCCAAACGCATCCGGCAGCGAATCGGAGAACGCCGGGGGCAACCCAGCATATTCGCTTCGCGGCAGGTCTGCAAAAGCATACGGCTCCCTTCTGAGAGGCATCATAAGCGGCGAGATCTGAATCCCCGAACGCAGAAACGTGCGGTCATACTGAAACGCATAAGACTCGTTTCGCGTTCCTGTCGAGACAATCGTGCCGACGCGCTGTCCCCACAGCGAAACGATGATGCGCCTCACGTGCCTGAACTCAGCCATGGCGCACCGCCTTGCCAGAGCGGCCAGCTCGCTGGCGTTTCCTGGCCACGTCCCGTCTTTCGAAAAGCGACGCGTCCACCTCCGGCGGTGCAAGCGACATGAGCCAGTCGATCTTTCTGATGGTGCGACAGTACGAGAGAAGAGAAAGCGTAGACGAATTCTCGCCCGCCTCAAGATTACGGACAGCCTTGAGTGAAATGCCGCTGCGATCGGCCACTGTCTGCTGTGAAAGATTTTCCGCGAGCCTTGAAGATTTCAAGTTCTCGCCGAGCACTTTCAACATTTCTTCTCTTGTTTGATATATCATAACATTCCTTAAAAGGGCGATTGATATGGATATTATACAACAGCATGCCCCATAAGGTCAATTATGAACTCCGTGCAATCGTCACATCAGTTCCTTGCCGCAGGAGAAGGCAGGGGCGACGGTTGCGCCCATGAGGCGATAGACGTGCTGGCAGGTGTCGAAGCAGATGGGCTTCATCTTGTCCGCGTCGGGCTTGCCGTCCGTCATCGCGGACTCCTCCACCGCGCAGTTGAGTATCTTGCCGACGACGTTGCAGGTCTCCTCGTTCATCGAGACGAGCTCGCATTCGAGGACAAGCGGCAGCTCGTTCATGACCGGCGCATTAACGAACGCGCTCTTCACGGCGGTGAGGCCGCTCTTCGCCACCTTGTCTGGCGCCTTGTTGCCGCTGACGATGCCCAGATAGTCGCACGCCTTCACGGTATCCGCCGTACCGAAGGCGACCGTGAACGCCTTGCGCGCGGCGATGTTCGCCCAGGTCTTGTGGCCGGTGTCGATGCAGATGGTGATCTGGTCCTCCAGCGTCACCCCGCCCCACGCGGCGTTCATCATGTTCGGCGTCCCGTCCTCGTCGTACGTGCCGATCATCAGGACCGGCATCGGGAACATCCAGTTCTTCACTCCAAGGTTCTTCTTCATCTTGTTTTCCTTTCTCAGTTTTTTGGTTTGGGCACGGTGAGCGCGAAGGCGCTGTTGGCCAGTGCCATGACCGCCGCCGTGGCGAAAAGGACACCGGGGCCGAAACGGTCCCATATCCAGCCGCCGAGCAGCGCGTAGAACACAGTCACGACGTGATTCATGGAAATGCCGGAGGAAAGTGTGGCGGTGAGTTCCTCCTGGGTATCGGAGAGCGTGCGGGCGTAGAGGTTCGTCGCCATCGAGGCATTGCTCAGCACGGCGTCGAGAACGTAGTTCACGCACACGACCGCCACGGCCACGCGCGACGGGAACCAGTCCTTCGCGAAACCGTAGAGAAGGCACACGAAGAAAAGCACGACCGTATCCCAGATCATCACGTTGCGGTAGCCCCAGCGGTCCACGAGCCGCCCGATGAGGCGTCCGCCCCACAGCGCGGTGAAGAGCGCCGCGGCGGCGAAGAGAATCGCGACGTGTTGCGTGTCCATGCCGTAGACGCGGATCAGCACGAACGGACCAAACGTGAAAAAGACCTGCTTGCGCGCCCCGTAGAAGAGCTCCAGGATGTAGAATGTCGTGTACTTGCGGCGGAAGTAAAACGACGGGCGCGCGCATTTCGCGAGGCCCGGCTCTTTCACGGACCCGGCGACCGCAAGGCTGGCGGCAAGGAGCAACGCGACGAGCACCCAAGTCGCGTCATAGAGCGCCCGGCGCGGCGTGTCCGCCCAGAAGCGCATGCCAAAGTAGAATATGGCCGCCACGAGAATGCTTCCCACGACCGTGCCGGCGTTGATCGCCCCCGTGACGATGCCGAGCGATTCGCCACTCTTTCCCTCCTTGGCTATGGAGAGTGCAAGAGATTGGCGAACGGGCATGACGAGATGTTCGCCAAGTGCCCAGACGACGATGAACGCGACAGCCCACGCCCATCGGACCGGCACCAGCAACAGCACTGCCGCGACAAGGGAACAGGCCGTGCCGATCCGCAGGACCTTCCAGTCGGAGAACCGGTGGAGCACTGCGAAGATTGCCACGAGCAGTACGCCGGGCGTCTCGCGCAGGAACTCCAGCACGCCACGGTCGAAGCCGTTGATGTCGTATGTCTCCACGAGGAAGTTGTTGAACGCCGCGCCGAAGCAGCCAATGCCGATGCCCCATACGAGGATGCTCGTGAAGAAGGCACCCGCGCCGGTTCCTGGGCGGCATATGGCTTGATATGAGGAAAGCGGATTGTGCATTCTTTCTTGCTTTCCTCATCTACCCTTGACCACGGAACGCGCATTTCCCATTACTGATAGCTCCGGATGCGCACGTCAATGGACGTGTCGGCGAGGAGTTCCGACACGCGTTTGACGGGCGTCTGTGAATAGTGGTAGGGGAACAGCACCTTTGGTTTGATCGTCCGCGCGGCCTTTGCCACCTGCTCCGGCGTCATCGTGTAGGGCTGGTTACACGGCAGGAAGGCGACGTCGATGTCCTTGAGCTTCGCCATCTCGGGGATGTCCTCGGTGTCGCCGGCGATGTAGATGCGAAGTCCGTCGATCGTCAGCACGTAGCCGTTGTCGCGTCCCTTGGGATGGAACTGCGTGTGTCCAGGCGTGGTGTTGTAGGCCGGCACCGCATCAAGTGCAATCCCTTTGGCGAGGGCGTGGCTTTCGCCGTTTGCCAAAGCCGTGCCGAAACCCAGCATTTTCTGGACTGCCGGGTTAGCTACTATCTGCGTGCCGTCCTTCCGAAGCGTGGCAATCGTGTCGCGGTCGAAGTGGTCGAAATGCTCGTGCGTGACGAGGATGACATCGGCCTTGGGGAACTTCGAATAGTCGGTAACGGGTGCATATTCGGCAACGGGATCGACCTGGATTTCGAGTCCGTCATACTGGATGCGCAGGCTGGCGTGCTTGATCGCGGTGATCACGACCTCCTTGCCGCCTTTTGTCTTGAACGTGTCTGTCTGGTAGTTGCCCGCGACGCATCCCGTTGTCATCAGGACGGACGCCGCAAGAATAGTTGGTGTTTTCATTGGTTTTTATCCTTTCGATGGTGGCCGGCGGAAGCCGGTATCTTTTTCATTGCCCCTCCAGACGAGCGATGGCGGCCTTGGCGTCACGTCGAAACTTGTTGGTCTTGAACGGGCCAATTCCTCGCATGTGACATTCAAGCATGTACCGCCATGCATCAAGCGAGTCGGTCTTCGCGACCAGTTCCTTGATGACCTTCGCTCCTTCGGCGATCTGCTTGTTGTCATTCGCGGCCAATCCACTTTCAACAAGTTCCTTCGCGCGCGCCAAAAGGCTCTTGGATTCGGCACCATCGGTAAAGCCTTCAAGGATCTTCAGCGCTCCTGCCTTGTCGGCGGGAATGATGTTCTGCGATTCGCATAGCGCGCCGAATGTCGTGCGTACCGCGTCGAAATCCTCCTCACACGCTTTGCCAAGCCATTTGACGAGTCTACGCCGACATTCGGACACATCCTCCGGGAATGTCAACCTCGGAAATTCCGGCGTGGGATCATAGCAGTCGGTCAACCCGACGTTCGCATTCGGGAAATTGGCGAGGTCATTCTTCCTGATACGCGCAGCATACCATAGACAAAGTTCCGCTGCGGCACCCTTGATCCCCTTCTGCGCCGCACGAGAAAGATACGAGAGCGCATCCGTCACGACCTGACGCCTCGTGTAAGTAAGAAGTACCGCCTTGCCGAGAACGGCCCCGCAAACCTCGTTGCCGAACTCCCTCGCGTTCATTTCAAGATTGCTCAGCAATTCCTCCACTTCATCTCTGTACCGTTGCTTGCGAAGGTCTTGCAATCCTTGTTCAAAGAAGTTCTCCGCGAACACCTCCAAACCCACCTTTGTGAAGTTGCCGCCGTCCTCAACGACTTCATTTACTTCATCTCTCGACATCTTTCTTGTTATCATTGCATCTACTCCTAGTTACTAATGACCACGTAGTATCGGTTTCCTTTGCGTGCTGACATTTCTTACGAGATTCAATATCAAACAACAACTCCTAACTTCAATCCTCAAGTGTCTGTTCCCGCAAACGTATCCATTCATGGAGTCCCTCGTATGACATTGAGCCATCGGCAAGGGCAAGCCCCGCACGGACAATATCCTCGTCCGTGCATTCGAGCTTGATGCCATTCACTTCCAGGAACGTTAGCATCACGTACATGCCGATTCGCTTGTTACCGTCAAGGAAAGAATGGTTGGCGACAAGCGACGTTCCGATGCGGGCCGCCTTTTCCTCCTTTGTCGGATAGAGCTCGCGTCCGTCAAACGTCGCAAAGGCGGATTGCAAGGCGGATTCCAGCAACCCTTCGTCCCTCACGCCTACACTGCCGCCCGTCTCGGCAGCGATGTACTGATGCAGAAGAAGCACTTTCTCCTTTGTGAACTTCGTCATTTCGCCAACTCCAGGAACGCAGCCTTGTGGCGTTTCATGACGCGCCGCGCAATAACATCTATCCGCTCGTCTTCCGTGAGATCCAGATAGCCATCACCATCCAGGTCTATGAGGATATATTTGGGGCGATTGTTTCTGAAGATGATGGACTTCCCATCACGGTCAGTTTGCCGAGCCACAGCGGAGAAGTTCTGATTCGCCGCAGTCATCGTCACGATCTTGTCCGTGTCAATATACATTCAATTCATCCTTGTTTACCTGTCCGCAGGTTATTATAGGATGTTTTTATCCTATAGTCAATGACGGATTTTTGACTCTTTGCGAATTTCGTGCGAGACGAGGTCACTTCTCCAGCTTCCAGCCGAAGTCGTTGTGGTAAATCATCTGGCGGGTCATGCCGCCGTCGATGCAGATGTTCTCGCCCGTGATGAAACCGGCCTTGCCCGAGGCGAGGTAGAGCACCATGTTGGCGATGTCAAGCGGATTGCCGACGCGTCCGGCGAAATGCTGCACGGCGTCCGGGCCATCGTGCTCCTTGAACGACGTGTCGATCCAGCCGGGCGAGATCGAGTTGACGCGAACGCGTCCCGCAAGGCTCGCGGCGAGCGCGTGCGTGAGCGCGGCGATTCCACCCTTCGCGGCGGTGTAGCTTTCGGACTGCGGCTGGCTCATTCGGTCGCGCGAGGACGAAATGTTGACGATTGACGCACCTTTCGCGAAGTGGTCCTTGAACAGTTTCGCGAGGTAGAACGGCGCGATGACGCCGACGGCCTGCGCGTAGGCAAACTCCTCGTACGAACACGCGTCGATGCCCTTGAAGAGCGGCATCGCGTTGTTCACGAGCACGTCAACGTGTCCGCTCTGGGCGATCACCTCCGCCGCGAACCTCTCCAGCACGTTCTTGTCTGCAATGTCGCCCACGAACCATGGTCCTTGCTGGATGTCGATGACATGGACGTTTGCCCCTTCGCGCGCGAAGCA
>JAFRNO010000610.1 GCA_017430155.1 Kiritimatiellia bacterium
ACCACCCGGTTCACGTCACCACAGGCGTTCGTGAGGCACTCCGCGCCGATCGGCACATCGTTCGTGAGGATCTCGAACGTCAAGATGCCCGGCGCCTCCGAGAGCGTGTAGTTGATGCGGCATTTGCCGTAAGGCGTCATGGTGACGCCAGACACCCTCGGGACGGCGCCCGAGGCGGACAGGGCCGCGACAAGAAGAAATGCGCAGGCTGCTCTTTTCATGTTCCCCTCACCTGATGATGATCGCGAGCCCGGGCACGCCGGACGAGTTGAACGCAATGGCCTCGGAAGTCGCCGACTGCACCGTGCGCGAATCAAGCGGCGCCGGCGCGGACGAAGTCGCCACGGACGCGGCGGCACGCGCCGTCGTTCCCGAACCTTCCTTGTAAAACGGCATGTCCGCCGGCAGCGGAATCGCCGCAAGGCCGACAGCCGCTACGACCGCCGCCCTCCAGACAGCAAAACCCATTTCCCGCCGTTTGCGGGCAGTTTTGCATTTTCCAGCAAATCCAACTCTCTGTTTCATCCTGTCTTTTCCTTTCGGCTGCAAGAATCCGAAACGGCAGACGCAGCGGTCGCGTGTCATCCGCAGAATCGGCAATTTCAGAATTCAGCTTTCAGAAAGCATACCCATTATCGCACAATCACCCGCCGATGGCAAGAGCACTTGCTCATTTTGAAAGCAACGAAAAGTTCATTATTCGCGCAATCCTGCTTGCGTACGCGTGCAGGGCCGTGGTAAACTGTGCGGCATGGCACGGACATCCAGAAGACGCAAGGTCGTCGTGGCGCTTGAAATGACGGGTGCGTCGGGACGCAATCAGCTCATGGGCATCTTTCGCTTCCTGGGCTACGAGCGCCAGTGGGACATCCGCCTCCTGCAGACGCCGGCGGAACTGACGCCCGCCGTGGTGGAATCCGCCGCTGCCGAGGGCGTCAACGGACTGATCACCTGCGTGCAGGGCCAGCCCGGCACGGTCGAAGCCCTCGTGGCGGCACCCTTCCCCGTCGTCGCGCTCGACCTGGATTCCCCCGTCCTCAAGAAACGCCGCCACAACATCGTGTTCGTCTGGACCGACGACAAGGGCGTGGGCGAACGCGGCGCGCGGTTCCTGTCGGGTCTGGGGCGAATCGGGACGTTCGCGTTCGTCCCCTCGCTCCCCGAAGAAGGCTGGTCGCGTCGGCGCGAGACGGCATTCCAGCGCGAAGTCGCGCGTCATGGTGGAACGTGTAGCGTTTTCCCCGGCGGTGACGCGCACGCGCTTGGCGCATGGCTGGAAAGCCTGCCGCGTCCCGTCGCCGTGATGGCCGCCTCGGACCTCCGCGCGCGGCAGGTCATCGAGGCGTGCCACGACATCAACCTCGACATTCCCGTGCAGGTGGCCGTGCTCGGCGTGGACAACGACGAGCTCCTCTGCGACTACACCTCGCCCACGCTCTCCAGCGTGCTGCCCGACTTCGAGGACGAAGGCTTCAAGGCGGCGCAGGCGCTCGAACGCATGATGAACGCGCGCCGCCCCTGCGCGCCGCGCATCATCCCCTGCTCCGTGAAGAGCATCGTGGCGCGCGAATCGACGCATCCGTTCGCGCCGTCCGAGAACCTCGTGCGCCGCGCCCGCACCTTCATCGCGCGCGAGGCCGCGAAAGGCGCGTCCGTGGCGGACGTCGTGGCGCACCTCGGCGTCTCGCGCCGGCTCGCCGACCTCCGCTTCAGGGAGATCGCCGGCGAAACCATCGGCGACGCGCTCACCCGCACCCGGCTCGATGCCGTCACGCGCCTCCTGCGCCAGCGCCACGTCCCGCTTTCGCAAATCCCGGCGCGTTGCGGCTTCGCCAACGCGAACTCGCTGCGCAACCTCTTCCGCCGCACCTACGGCGTCTCGATGCGCGCCTGGCGCGCCAACAGCTCCCGCTGACATTCTACACCAAACGGCGATCATTCCCGAAACAGGTCTTCGAGCGTCAGTTCGCTCTGGACATTGCCGCTATATTGATTGTGATGCAGGCCATTGGACGTGATCAGGGTGAGATGGATGGATTTCCTAATGCCGCAAGCCGTCCGAAACGTTTCCCTGCGATTGATCATGCGTTCCAATTCCGCATTGTCCAGCGCATACTCCCCGCTCGTGTATTTCATCTCGCAGAGGTTGATGATGCCGTCCTTGCGGTCGAGGAGCAAATCGATCTGGACGCCCGGATGTTCCGGTGCCGTCCCTTGCTGCCGCCAGGCATAAACCTCCACGGCCACGCCCGAGATCCCCAGCGCCTCCTTGATCTGGCGCACGTGTTCTAGGCACAGGCGCTCGAAAGCAAGACCTCTCCAGGCGTTTTTCGTTCCTTCGGGCACATACGCCGTCCAGTAGTTGTCGGAGAAGGGACTCTTCGCAACCGCAAACTGCATGTGGAACAGGCTGAAGTTGTCAATCAGCTGATACAGGCTTCCGCGTTTCTTCGCCCCGACGACGTGGTATTTCCGAATGAACCCGCACTCTTCCAGCTCTTCAAGGCAT
>JAFRNO010000611.1 GCA_017430155.1 Kiritimatiellia bacterium
CCATCAGCACCTCCACGCCGTTCACGCCCGGCGCGAGCGACGACGCCGCAAACGGAATGCGGACCGCATGCTCGCATCTCTTGATGGTTCCGTAAAGGGACGGATCGGCCTCCTCGCGCACCTCTCCGGCCGCCATCTCGCCGTTCAGGCGATAGGTCACGTCGGCAAGCGCATCGTCTCGCCGGCTGAAACCGACCACCAGGTCGACGCGACCTTTCGTCGGCGGCACGCCGATCCGCACGGGGAAGAACAGGTCGCCCGGAGTCGCCGCATTGCCGTTGATCGTCACCGGAAGCCGCGCCGTGGAAACTCCGCCGTCCGGCAGGCAGTCGTGCCGCTCCGTGACCATATACGTACGCGGTCGCGCCCGGACCGTCTCCGGCGACAATCCTTCGCCGTAGACGGCCGCACGCGTCGCCGCATCGCGGTACGGCAGATTGAAGAGGTACACGCCTTTCGCCCCCTGCGCATACAGCGCCTCCGCCCAGCCACGGTACTGTTCAACGGTGACGAACTGGCGCGAAATGTGCTTTCCGCCGGGCGGCACGCCGCAACGAACGCCGATGTCGGCCGACGGCAGGAGCGTCACTTTCGGATTTGCCTCCGCCAGGCGCTTGCGCCATTCGACGAACGGAATGTCGTAGTCCATCACGTGATACGAATTCGCAACGACGACAAGGTCGATCAACCCCTCCTTCGCCCAGTCCAGCACGTCCATTCCGTATCCGGCGCAAACAGACGGCAGCGTCGGCACGCGTACGCCCAGGCGGTACCGCCGCCCGACGGCCTTTTCCTTCTCCGAGGCGATCCTGCGGACCTGCCGCACGAACTCGGTTAGGAGCGGCGCGTGGCGCCGGGACTCTCCCCGCTTGAACACGGGCGGCGAACGCATCCAGTCAAGTTCCAGTCCGTCCGCATCGTACCGTTCGATCAGTTCGCGCACCATCGCCAGATGATAGACCCTCACCTCCTTGTGCGCGTAGTCGAACGTGCAGTCCGTCCATCTCACGCCCTGGTCCTTCGCGTCGGAATGCGGATAACGCCATAGCTCGGGATGCTCGCGCCAGAATGACGTATGGCGGAAATAGGCAGGCGTGTCCGTGAAATGCGGATCGTTCATGCGCATGGAGAGCCAAGGACGGATCCCCTTCGCGCGGCACCGCGCCGTCCAGACCGCATAGGGATCGATCCCGGCGTCGTGAAGCTTCTTCGCGTTCACGCACCAGATGTTGTTGGTCCGCCCCTTGTTGTCGGGATCGTTCAATCCGGCCCAGATCGGCTCCCACGCCTTTGAGTCGAAACTCGCGCGCTGGCCTTGCGGGCACATGAAGAAATGCGTCACGTGCCCGCGCGCCATATCGTCCACGTACGCCTCCAGCGCCTCTTTCGTCATGCGCGAGGAGTCGAGCTTGAAATAGTGGTCGTTGTCCTCGTTGATGGCGAGAATCGGGCGAACGTCGGCGGTCGCCGCAGCGGCGGATGCCGCAGCCAGACAGAGCAGACCGGCGAAAGTGTTCAGCGAAGCGGCCATGTGTCGTCCCTCTCGATGTTTTCCCCTGCGCCAGGATCGGATTCGAAGCGCGGCTTGTCAAGCGTCAGTTCGCCCACCGTGCCCTGGACGCACAGGAAGGCAAGGCTGTCTTTCGTGTGGTTTCGATGCCCCGAATCCCGGATCGTCAGGCTGCGCACGGTTGCGCGCGGGTCGACGCCGATCGTCGGGACATAGCCTCCAAAGTATTCGTCGCGCACGAAGTTCTCAATGCGGAGCGAACCGATGTCGCACTCGTTCTCGCACCAGACGAGCGGCCAGCGGTGGTAACCAGGCTTGAGCGGCAACGCATCCGGGATCGGCGCCCATCCCACGCGGCAGTCGCGAATTGAAATCTGATCGAACACCCCTGGCGGACTGTCGCGAAAATAATGCGTGATACCGACAACGTAACGGTAGAAGTTCCCGTGGATGTTCGCGATGTTTATGCCGCGCACGTCCGCGCCGTTCGAGAGAATCCGCACGGCGCTATGGCAATATTCCGCATAGATGCCGTCGATGTCGATGTCCCGGATCGGCCCCTGGAAGTTGGAGCAGATGCCGTCGTTCGCGTTCAGCGCAACAAGGTCGTCGTAGCACGTCCCGCGCAGGTTCGATACTTTTCCGTGGTGACAGCCGCCGTCCAAGTGCACACCGTCCATGTTGAGCGGAATCGGACTCCACGCGGTGAAATCGAACTCGATGTCGTCGACCACGAAATACGACGTGCGCGTAAGCTGAAGCGCGTACATGGTCGGGTTACGCAGGGTCAACCCGCGCACGACCAGATCCCTGACGTTGTCAAGGCGGATGATGACGCCCAGGTGGAAGTTCGGATCGAACTTGTCCGGCTTGGCGATCTCGCGCGGCGGATTCAGGAATTTTCCCTGATGAGGATTCGGGCTCTGTCGCGTATTGTCGTAGTCCCAGATGCCGCCGGTGACGGCGATGTGGCGGTCGCCATTTTCCACACCCTTGTTCACGAGCATCGGCGTATCCGACCCAGGCGCAAGCCGGATGCGCGTAAAGCGATC
>JAFRNO010000612.1 GCA_017430155.1 Kiritimatiellia bacterium
GACGCCGCGCCGCTCGAAGCCGGGATCGGCGATCAGGTTGGGACCCGGCGCCGCGTCGGTGGCGACCGGCGCCGGCGCAAGCCGCAGCGTGCCGCCCTGCACCGCGATCCGCTTCACCCTGCCGTCCACGCCCTGCGCCGTCAGCGTCCCCGCGCCGGTCTTGGCGAGCGTCGTCCCGCCGGCAACCGTCTTCTCCACGCACACTCCGGCCACGGCCTCCGCCACCGGATCGCCCACCGGGTGCTGGGCCTCCACGCACCACGCTTCGCCCGCCTGCAGCGTCCCGAACGTCGGCATCCGTCCGCCATGCACGCGAATCGCGCCGCCCTCGAGCCGGAAGCGCGGCACGCCCGGCGAACCATCCCCGGGCCCCACGACCAGCGTGCCCGGGCCTTTCTTCACGACCGTTCCCGCTCCGGCGAAGGCCAGCGGCGGCGTTTCCTCGCCTTCCCGCACGTCCATCTCCTTCACGCGGCCCGCCGCCACGCGCACCGTCTCCGCGCGACGCGGACGCGGCACCTTCACCTTCGTCCCGTCCTTCGCGGACAGTTCCGCCAAACCCCCGTGCGCCGACACGGCCGGCCGCGCCGCCGCCTTTCCGGCGCAGGGCGCCGGACGGCTCACCAGCAGGGCCGCCGCGTTCTCCGCCAGCCGGAACGTGAAGAGTCCGTCGGCCTCGCGCGTCGGCTCCACTTTCCCGTTTGCGTCGAACACCTCCACGCGCCGTCCCTCGGGAATGCGGAACGACAAGGTGCGCACGGCGGGCGCATAGTCGAACGGATCGCCGGACGCGACGACGAACAGGGCGCGCGAACCGTCGTCTGTCCGGCGCGGCACCATCTCGCCGACGACGAGCGGCGTGTCCTCCAGCGTCCGCAATTCGCGGAAGCAGCCCGTGTCCAGCTCGCGCGGGAGCGGCACGCCCAGCTTCTCGAATCCGTTCGTCGCGGGGAAGCCCACATAGTGCGTGGCCGTGTTGCGGTAGCGCATGTACGGCGGCCCGAAGCGGTGCAGCTCCGCGTTCACGGTCTTGAGCCGGTCGTACTGGGCCGTCTTCTCACCGGTGGCCGTGAGCACGTTGTTCGTCCACCAGCCGGGCATCCAGCACGCCCAGCTGATCGCCTCCGCGCCGAAGGCCATGGCCGTGTACGCCTGGAAGCGCAGACGGTTGCGCGTCGTCGGCTCGAAGTTCCGGGCGTTGTGCGAGTTCACCTGCGGGATGTACCAGAAGCTCCGGCCCGTGCGGCGGCAGGCGTCGGCCACGATGTTGAAGTTGTCGTACATCTGGCAGTAGAGCGAGGGCCTGCGCTTCATGTTCGGGGTGTAGACGTAGAAGTCGTAGGAGATGTAGTCGAGCGGCACCGTGCGGCAGTAGACGTCGATGTGCTCCCGATAGGTCGCCGTGCCGAGCTGGTTGCGCGTCTCGGCGCCGGTGTTCTTGGAGACCGAGGCGTAGTTGGGGTAGAGGTTGAGGTAGGCGGGCGTCTGGGGCGTCCGGGCGGCGATGAGGTCGCACACCTCGCCGAGGTACGGCAGGTCCAGCGCGCTCGGCTCGTCGCACAGGTTGAGCATCCAGATGGCCGGATGGTCCAGCTTCGCCAGATACTCGGCGAGCCTGGCCTCGTAGTTCGCCTTCGGGCGCGCCTTCCGCATCATGCCGGCGTTGGAGCCGTCTCCGCCCCACCATCCCGGCAGCAGGCCTGCGATGGTGCCCATCCCGTGCTTCGCCAGCAGATCCAGCGCGGCGCGGTCGGTGGCATTCACGCCCAGCACGAAGTCGATGCCGCATTCCTTCGCGTCGCGCACATGCGCTTCGTCATGCACAACCTCCTTGAAGCAGTAGGCGCCGATCAGAAGCCTCGACCGGTCCATCCGCGCCGCCGGCACGGCCAGTGCGCTGGCCGTCAGACCGACGGTCGCCCAGTACGCTATTCTTGAAACCATCTTCGCTGTTTCCTTCCTCTTAAGGCGGTTGCGGGCAGGCATTCCTACCTGAACAGCAACAAGGTGCCCGACGGCACGATCTCCAGCGCGCCGATGCCGGAGACGTAGTCCGGATAGGACGCCGCGTCCACGATGCGCCCATCCGCCGGCACGCCGCCGAACCACACGCCGCGGACCCGGTTCGTCCCCGGATAGTCCAGCGCCAGGCGCGCGCCTTCGGCGACGTCGATGCGCACCTTCGACGGCAGCGTCGGCGCCGTCTGCGCCGCCTCGTCGACCTTGACGATCGACACGCCGTCCACATGCGTGGTCAGGTTCGCGGTGTCCTTGCCGTTGTTCAGGTGACCGCTCGGCACGCCCATGCCCTCGATGTTCAGCCTGTGCGATCCGGCAACCGGCATCCTGAACAGCGCGGAACACTCGATGAACGACCGCGTCGTCGGAACCTTTATGCGGCAGATCTCGTTCGTCGATCCGCCCGGCATCACCACGTACGCGAACACCGGGTTGTGCCGCCCCGTCTCGTCGGCGCGCGGACGCAGGTGCATCGTCAGCCGGTACAGCCCCGGCGCCGGGAACGTGATCGTGGTGTACACGCCGCTGTGGTTGTGGAGGCGCGCGCAGTAGCTGCCGTCGTGCACCGTGTAGCCGAAGGCCCACGAATCGGTGAGGTACGAGAAACGGTGGCTCGGGAGCACGGTTTCGTAGACCACGTCTCCACTCGCGACGTAGCAGTCCCATCCGTTCCCGAACCGGTCGAAGCCCGGATTGGCCACGAGCTCCACATCCGGCTGTGCCGCATCCGCCGGCACGAACTCCAGGTCGTCCAGCATCGCGCCGCCGCCCGCGCCCGCAAGGCGCAGGCGAACCGTCTCGTCAGCCGCCACTTCGACGGTGTTGGTCCAGAAGTACGGCTCCATCACATGCGAGGACGCCACGCTCTGCCACGTCTTGGCCGTGCCGCCGGTGCCAAGATCCTGCTCGACGCCGCCGCGCAGCAGCGTGGCGCGCACCGCCGGCGCGCCGGTGAAGTTCTGCTCGCTGATTCCAGGCGGAGTGGCGAACAGCGGTGCGGCGCCAAGGCGTCCGCGCAGAAGCCACCGTCCCGCCGGCAGCGTGAACGTGCCGCTCTCCGCGATGCCGAA
>JAFRNO010000613.1 GCA_017430155.1 Kiritimatiellia bacterium
CGACGGCTGCCAGACGGGATTGCCGTTGCAGATCGTGCCGCGCCAGACGTAGTCGCTGAGCACGTCCATGGACGCCTCGATTTTCAGGCCGCCGTCGTCGACCGTCTCGAGTTCGTTTGTCTCTGCGGCGCCGGCGGAGAAAGCGAGCGCTGCAGACGCGAGAAGAGTGGTTATGGTTTTGGTTTTCATTGGAGTTTGGTCAAGGTTTAATGGTTGGTTAATGTTGCCAATGTGGAAGTGTTGCCAGTTCCAATGTTGCCAATTTCCAATTGGTATTGCTTTTGAAACTGGCAACATTGGCAATAGTGGCTACATTTCTCAGATGTTGCTGAAGAACTGGAAGGATGCGTAGGCGTCCTGGCCGTGTTCGGTGATGTCAAGGCCCTTCAGCTCGGTCGTGGCGCTGACACGGAGGATGCCGAGCTTCTTCAGCGCGAAGAAGATGCCGGCGCCCATGCCGAACGCCCAGACCGCCGTCGCGCCCGCGCCGAGGAGCTGCACGCCGAGGAGCTTCGCGCCGCCGCCGTAGAAGAGTCCCGTGAGCTCGTTGCCGTAGCCGCAGGCCGTCGGCGCAGCGAAGAGTCCGACGGCGAGCGTGCCCCACACGCCGTTCACGCAGTGCACCGAGACGGCGCCGACGGGATCGTCGATGTGGACCTTGTCGAGCGCGAACACGGAGAGCACCACGAGCACGCCTGCGACGAGTCCGATGACGATGGCGGCGTTCGCCGTCACGAGGTCGCAGGGCGCGTTGATCGCGACGAGTCCCGCGAGCGAGCCATTGAGCGCCATCGTGAGGTCGGGCTTGCCCATGATGATCCACGCGGTGACGAGCGCGGCGCAGGTGCCGGCGCAGGCGGCGAGGTTCGTGGTCATGGCGACGCGTCCGATCGAGCCGACGCCGGCCGTGTAGCTGCCCGGGTTGAACCCGAACCAGCCGATCCACAGGAGGAACACGCCGAGCGTGCCGAGGACGAGGCTGTGCCCGGGAATCGGGTTCGCCTTGCCGTCGTGGCGGTACTTGCCGATGCGAGGTCCGAGCGCGATGGCGCCCGCGAGGGCGATCCAGCCGCCCACGGAGTGGACGACCGTGGAGCCCGCGAAGTCGTGGAAGCCGAGCTTCTCAAGCCAGCCCTGTGACGCCTCGCCCGCGAGTCCTCCCCACATCCAGTGTCCGCTCACGGGATAGACGATCGCCGAGATGATGACCGAGTAGATGAGGTAGCTCTTGAACTCGATGCGCTCGGCGACCGCGCCGGAGACGATCGTCGCGGCCGTCGCGGCGAACATGGTCTGGAAGAAGAGGAACGTCCAGTCCCAGGCCCCTTCGCCGTTGGCAAGGGTCGGCATGCTGAGTCCGCCCCAGCCGAGCCACCCCGCCGCCTTCGTGGCGCCGAACATCAGCGCCGCGCCGAGGATGTAGAACGCGAGCGAACCAGCGGCGAAGTCCATGAGGTTCTTCATCATGATGTTCGCCGCGTTCTTGGCGCGCGTGAAGCCCGTCTCGACGAGCGCGAAGCCCGCCTGCATCATGAAGACGAGGATGGCTGCGATGAGCGTCCAGACGACGTTCAAGTTGGTTTGCACTGCAGTTGTTGTGATTTCAGGTGTCATTTTTGTTTCTCCTTTCTGTGTTGAGGACAAAGGACGTAAGACGTAAGACAAAGGATTGTGAATCATCCCTCTGTCATTTGTCTTCTGTCATCTGTCCTCCATGACCTTTCAATTCTCATTCGCTACCCGATTGCTGTCGGACCTCGTTCTCCTGTTCGTATTCGCACACATTCGTCCATCGGCAGGACGAATATCTTTCCGTCGCCGATGTCGCCCGTGCGCGCGCCCTCGATGATCGCCTCGATCGTTTTCTCGATGTAGTCGTCGTTGACGCCAATCGCGAGGCGCATTTTCTTGTGGAGCGTCACTTCCTCCACCGCGCCGCGGTAGAGATGCAGGAATCCTCCCTGCTTTCCGCAGCCGAGTGCATTCGTGACGGACATCTTGTAGATTTCGCGGGCGAACAACGCCTGCTTGACGGCATTCAGCCGCTCGGGCTGGATGTAGGCTATGATCAGTTTCATTTGTTTTTCCTTGCTGTCGCATTCTTTGGGGCGACGCCAAGCATTTAGCACAACCCGTGCCAAAGCCCGCTATCATCGCTTTCACCCCTCCGCCTTACACTTTTTGTAACGGAACCCCCGCCTTGGTTTCATTCCGTGGCATCGCAAATATTCGGTAATGTCAATGAGATTGCCATTTTCCACCGCGCTTGAGCCCGCTACTGGCGAGGAAGGAACCGGCGCGCTGACCTGAGACTTGAGACATGAGACCCGCAAAGGTGTGAAAAATCATCCCCAATGTCTCAATGTCTCATGTCTCCCCCAAGTCTCTTGTCTCAGGACTCTTGTCTCCCCCAGGTCTCTTGTCTCAGGTCTCATGTCTCCCTCCCCCAAAACACCATTCTTCGGCCAATGGCACGCATTATGCTAATGGATTTTACATGTCTGACGAACTCAAGCATGAATGCGCCGTGGCGATGGTGGTCCTGAGGAAGCCGCCGCACCCCGATGGGGATTCCGCACCCCAGCCAGTCGACTTCGGCGGCACCAAGCTCTCGCTCCTTCTGGAGAAACAGCATAACAGGGGACAGGACGGCGCCGGCGTGGCGATCCTCTCCGACCACCCTGAGCTGGGAACCCTGCCCTATTGGATCAGCAAATCGGCCTCCTCGACCGCCCTCGCCGACGTACTCGCGGCCATCTCGAAGCGCCAAATCGTTGCGCGCGAAAGAATCTTTCTCGGCCATCTGCGCTACGCCACCTTCGGAAGGAACGAGGTGGCGTTTTGCCATCCGTTCCTGCACGAAGCCAGCGAGCTTTCGCACACGCTCTTCCTCGCGGGGAACTTCAACCTCACGAACACCCCCGAACTCTTTGCCGACTACAGCAAGTGCGGCGCGTTCCCCACGAGCAAGGCCGATGGCTACCTCATCTGCGAGATGATCGCGCATGAACTGGCCCAAGAGAA
>JAFRNO010000614.1 GCA_017430155.1 Kiritimatiellia bacterium
CGAAGACGCTTTCGAGCGACATCGCCACCAATTTCCGCGACCGCGGGCAGCAGGTCCGCGTCTGGCCGCTGTCGTTCGCGGAATGGCTGCCGGCGTCGGGACTGTCCGACAAGATGGAGGCGTTCCATTGCTATTTGACGTGGGGCGGCATGCCTGTCGCCGCGCTCACGGACGATGCCGACGAACGGGCCGCCTATCTCAAGGGTTTGTTCGACGAGGTTTACCTCAAGGACATACGGGAGCGGCACGGCGTGAAGGACGACATCGCGCTTTCGAACCTGATTGACGTTCTTTCCTCGGATATCGGAAGCCTGACGAATCCGCACAAAATCGGCGACACGATGAACACGCTCTGGAAAATGCATCCAAGCGACCATACGCTCAAAGCCTACATTGGACACCTTGAGGATGCGTTTCTCTTCGGCCATGCGCGGCGATTCGAGGTGAAGGGGCGCCGTTATCTCGATTCGCCCATGAAGTACTATGCGACCGACCTTGGTCTCCGCAACGCGCGGCTCAACTTCCGCGACACCGACCTCAGCCATCCGATGGAGAACGCGATCTACAACGAGCTTCTGCGGAGGGGATGCAGTGTCGACGTCGGGGTGGTGCCGATCTCCGCGCGCGACGGCAACGGCCGGCAGTCGATCCGCCAGCATGAGATCGATTTCGTGGTCAACCGCGGCAACGACAAGATTTACATTCAGTCGGCGTTGCGGATGGACGACGCGGCGAAGGAACGGCAGGAGACGCTTTCGTTGCGCAAGACCGGCGACTTCTTCAAGAAGGTCATCATCACGGACGGCTACGACGAGGCGCGTTCGGATGCCGACGGCATCATCCACGTCGGCGTGATTCCGTTCATGCTGGACGAGACGATCCTCAAAAGACTGTAATTCGGCCCCGCCCGCATTTTGCTATAATATTGCCATCCACGGAGCCAAGAACATGAAAATGCCACACTTTCGCTCAATTTCCAATCTTCCACCTGAACAGGAGAAGCAATCCATGAAGAACCTCGTCCTCGCCGCGCTTGCGGCGCTCGCCCTCGCCGCGCTGCCGACGGGCGCAATGGCGGACACCGCCTGCACCGTCACGGTCACGAAGTTCCACCAGTCGTATCACAGCCAACAGGCATGGCGGCGGCGTGCATGTGAACAATGGCTGCGCGTTCACGATATCCGGCGGCGCAATCTCCGGCAACGCGTCGGACTACGCCGGCGGCGGCGAGGACGCCGCGCCCTACCACTGGGACAACGGGCGTCCCGCCCGTTGCAGGAGCAAATGGGGAGCCGCTAGCGGAAGATCAGCAGGGTGCTGCGGTCGTTGCCGAGGAAGAGGATCTTCCCCGGGCCGGTGAAGCAGGCGAGGCGGTGGTTGGGCGCGACCGACGTGTTGTCCGCCGCGCCGTAGACGCCGGCTTCCCGAGGCTCGCCGCCGAGGGTGAGCTGGCGCATCTTCATCGTGCCGTCGTAGTCGAGCGCCACGGTGGCGCCGGAGGCGGCGAGCTCCATGTCCGTCTCCTTGCCGAACACGGTCTTGTTCTCCAGCTTGAGCTTACCGCCGGTGACGACCGCCTTCGCGGCGTTTGTCCAGCTGCCGGCAGGGCCGAACGCCAAGGTGCCGTTCGTCACCTGCACCATGCCCGTGGACGTGCTCGCGGCGTTGCACATGTGGTAGCGCGTGCCGTCGTAGGAGAGGTTCACGGCGCCCGCGAACACCACCTTGTTCGTGATGTCCGATACATCGGCGGTGCGCGGGTTGCCGACATGGTGAAGCGTGGCGGGCGAGGCGCTCGTGACGGTGAAGCCGCCGTTCGGGAAGCCCAGGTTCTTAGCGCCCTGGTCGCAGCCGCACATGTCCCACACGTTGCCACTATAGCGATTATTGTCGCGGATGTTGCCCGAGCTCGTGGTGATCGCGTAGGGCACCGTGGTGTAGATGCGGTTGTTGTTGCCCATGATCCAGAACCAGACGTTGCCGAACTCGTTGGAGGGGGCGTTGAAGTAGAGGGTCTTCTTCTCCCCGATTCCGAACGCGCTGCCGATCGGGTTGATGACGAGGGGAGCGTCGAAGTAGAGCGTGGCGGCATCGCCCCGGAAGTAGCACCAGTTCGTGGTCTGGCGCCTGATGCTGCCCTTGAACCGCAGGGACGAGTTCGCCCCCAGGTTCCAAACCACCGTCGCCGCCGTCGGGAAGGAGACGTCGCCCTCGATGACGTTGTCGGTGTTCGCCGCGACGTAGATGTTGCCCGTCTTTTCCTTCTCAGCGGTGTCCGTGAACCCACGGGCGAGCGTGACGCCGTTGAGCGTGAGCTTGGAGGCGGTGAGGTCGATTTTCACGGGCTCGCCGAAAGTGCCGAAGGCGTCGTCGGCGTTCACGTTCACCGTGGCGTTGGTGATCGTGACCGCGCCCATCTCGCTGGGGGCGTTGAGGTTGACGGTGCCGCCGCCCTTGATCTTGAGCGCGCCCGTGCCGCCGATCGGGCCGGTGACGTTCAGCGTGTCGCCCGCCGCCACGGTCCATGTCTGGTCGGTGGAGAGGAAGAGCGGCCAGCCGAGCGTGTAGGTGCGTCCCGCGCCGGAGGAGGCGAGTCCGCCCGCGCCGAGGAAGGCGTAGCGCGCGGCGTCGGGCGCGGTGAAGGAAAACGCGCCCGGCGCGGCGAGGGAGAGCCCGTTGAAGTTGGCGTCGCGGTTCAGCGCCGCGCCCGTGCCGGCGGCGAAGTTCGCGGCGAGCGTGCCGCCGTCGAGGTCGGGCAGGACGGTGTTGCCCGCCTCGCCCCAGTTGGCGGCGTTGCCGATGGAGGTGTCCGATCCGCCGTTCGCGGTCCAGTTCTCCGCCGCCGGCGCGCCCGGGGCGGGCGCGAGGGGCGTGGCGCCGCCCACGCACACGATGCCGCCGCCCACGATCCAGTCCACGGGCGTGTAGCCCCCGCCCGTGCGCGAGCAGTAGACGCCGGCGGGAAGCGCGACGCCGCCCACCAGGGCGGAATCGACGGAAAGCGCCACGCCGCTTGTCAGATTCAGCTTCTCCAGACCCGTGTCGAGCGTGAGGATCTTGGCCTGCGGACCGTAGGCGGGCACGGCGTCGAACACGAGGCTGCTGCCTGCGCCGCCGGAAACCGTGATCCAGGTGAGGTTGGTGAAGGACGCGCCCTCGGTGAAGCGGATCGTGCCGTTCCCCACCTCGATGCGGTTCGTGGTGGAGGAGATGGACGCCACGCCTTTCAGCACGAACTCCTTGGCGGCGGATTCGGGCCGCCAGCAGAAGCTCACGGGATTCACGATGGTGCCGGTGAACGGCATGGAGTCCACGGGCGGGTTGCCGGTGATGGTGAGCGAGCCGATGTAGCTCTCGGGCGGGTTGACGTTCAGCCGCTCCATGCAGCCGATGGTGTGCGGCTGGCCGACCGCGCTTGCGTTTTCGCGTATCCAGAAGTCGGCGAACGTGCAGTTCTTGCTGAACTGGAGCGAGGTGTCCTTGGCCGCGAACGTGACTTCCATTCCGGCGGGGAACACGGACATGTTCCCCTGGCCCTGGCAGCCGAACAAGACGGAGCCTTCCTTGATGTCGATGTACTTCATCCCCGCGAACGAATGGTTGGCGCTGTCGGGACGGAACCCCAGCCAGCGGGCACCCGTCTTAACGATGCGGAAGGGAGTGCCGTCCGGGCTGTGGAACCCCTTGTTGTAGCCGGCCATGTCGGAGCAGTAGAGGTTGAGGGTGGAGGTCTCGACGATCGTGTCGATGTTGTAGTACATGTAGCCCTTGTTGTAGATGCCCCAGCTGCCTTCCGCGAAGATGAGGGCGTTGCCGTTGGGGGCCGTGTATCCCCCCGGCAGCTCCACGCGGTAGGGACGGAGGTTCTGCAGGTCGTTCTGCGCCGTCACGTATGCGTTGTTGACTTTGTTGTTGGGGAAGACGAGCGTGTCGCCGTCCTGCGGCACGGCCGATGTCTCGCCCGTGGTCTCGTTGCGCCAGTTGGCGGCGGCGCTCCACTTGCCGTTTGCCGGTCCCTGCCAGACAAGCTTGTCACCGGGGCTATTCCCCGACTCGACGACCACGCGTCCCGCGCCCGTGATCCAGGCGGCGTTCGCGGCGGTGTACGTGCCGGCCGCGAGGTTGCGTCCGTTGACGCGTGCGTACGTGAAGGTGAGCGTGACGCCCTCGGAGAGCGTGAGGCGTTCGTTCGCGGAGGGCAGGAAGAGACGCTTGGCGTGGAAGACCGTGCCCGGCGCCGTGTCCACCACGAAATGCGCGTTCGCGCCTTTGACGGTCAGCATGCCGAGCTTGGAGTAGGAGGCGCCGGCGGTGAGGCGCAGCGTGCCGTTGACGACCTCGACGTTGCCGGTGGTGGTGGACGTCCGGCCGGAGAGGACGAACGACTTGGCCGAGGAGTCGGGCGCCCAGCAGAAGTCCACCGAGGTCTCGAAGGAACCGGTGAACACGGTCTCGTCGTCCGGCGGCGTGCCGCAGAGGGTGAGCTTGCCGCGCTTGACGTCGGTGCCGTTGTCGACCTGGCAGGTGATGGCGTGCGCCTTGTTGCGGGCCTCAGACGTCTCGCGGAGGCAGAAGTTGGTGAACACGCAGGGCTGGGAGATGCCAAGCGAGGTGTTCGCGCCGTCGAACGTCACCGTCTGGCCGGGCGGCAGCAGGTGCATCTTGGGCGTGCCGGCGTTGATGCCGTAGATCCACTGGCCGGCCTTGATGGTGATGAACCTGAATCCGGCGTAGTCCGCCGGGGAAGAGGCGAAGTTGCCGTTGATGCCGGCGCGGCCGGAGCCGGTCTTGACGAAACCGCATTCCGCGCCGTCCCAACTGGAAATTTTGCCGCGTCCCACGAAGGTGCTGCTGGAGTAGCAGATGATGTTCGTGCCTTCCAGCTTGACCGGCACGTCGAAGTGCAGGTAGCCATCGTTGTAGATGCCGTAGGAGCCGTCGCGGAAGATGACGGGGAGACTGTCAGTGTTGTGCGTCTGGTAGCCGCCAAGCTTCACCATGTAGGGCATGAAGTCGGGGATGTCGTTCTTCGTGCCGGTGACGGCGTTGAGGTAGATCGTGTCGCCGTTCTTGGGAAGTGCGTTCGTCAGGCCGACGGAGTCCGTCCAGTTGGCGGCGTTGTTCCACGTCTTGTTGTTGCCGCCGGTCCAGTTGAGGGTGCGCGGCGGGGGCGGCGGCTCTGGGGCCTGCAGGACGTACTGGGCCGCATTGGGGCCGTGGACGGCGCCGTGGCCCATGTTCTGCGTGAAGGTGACCTTCTTCGGCTCGGGCAGGGCGCGGTAGAGCTGAATCTCGCCGGACGGCGGGCACACGTAGTCGCCGAGGCCGGCGGTGAAGGTGACAGGGCACTTCACGAGGGTGGCGAGGTTCTTGAGGTCAATGTAGTCGAGGTTCGGCGTCCAGTCCGGACGCCATCCCTTCATGTAGCCGAGCTTCGAGTATCCGGCGAGGTCGGCGGACCACGGGATCGACGCGGTACACTTCGTGACGGCGCTGTCGAGCGCGGCGAGGGCGATGGCCCGCCAGCCGCCCATCGAGCCGCCCTGCGTCTCGAGCGTCGTGCCG
>JAFRNO010000072.1 GCA_017430155.1 Kiritimatiellia bacterium
CGTGCTCGTCTTCCCGGACCTGCAGGCGGGTAACATCGGCTACAAGATTGCCCAGCGCCTGGGCGGCGCGTCCTGCTTCGCCGTCCTTCAAGGACTTGCCGGCCCCTGCAACGACCTCTCCCGCGGCTGCTCCGTCGACGACATCGTCAACACCATCGCCGCCACGGCCGTCCAGGCGGGATAGCCGCAGTAAAATGAATGGCCAATCCTCTTTGAGGAACTTCTGCTGTACACTCTTGCATTGTGCAAAAGAGTATGGTACAATCTTGTAGCAATTCGGGTAGAGGTTCTCAAGTCCGTTCTTCCGCGAGTGGATACGAAGGATGAGGTGAACACTTGGTTATTTTGTCTTGCAGACGGATTGAAAGGGCTTTTACTTGGCGAAGAAAGTGATCCATCTGTTGTTTTGTTTCTTGGTCTTTGCGGCTGCCGCAAAGGACGATAAGGAATTTCCGGCGATATACGGTTTCCCGATCGTGTCGGTGCGCGAAACCGTATATGGTCCACAAATCTCATGCTGGACGTTCAATGAGAACCTGTACGGCATCCAGATTTCGCCCGTTCTGGGATTGTCGGTCGAATGCGTGGGACTTCAAGCGGGATTGGGTAACCTCGCCAAAAATCTTAGAGGTGTTCAAGTGGGATTGTTTATGAACGAAGTGCAGGAATCGGCGTGTGGGATGCAGATTGGATTGTTTAATTTAAGAAGCGCAGACACAAAGGGCATTTTCGCTCAAATCGGATTGCTCAACCTTGGAGGCCCATGGCACAATATCGAGAGCGTTTGGCCAATTCTCTATTTTCACTGGTAACGAAAGGAAACAAAAAATGAACAAACTACTCAAAGGAGGCATGATTATGCTTGGATTGATGGCGGGATGCTCGCCGCAGGAGACGACGGCGGCGCCCGCCGCGCCCGTGGAGGTCGCGAAGGGCAAGGTCGCGGTCGTCTACTTCTCGTGGGGCGGCAACACGCGTTTCGCGGCGGAGACGATCGCGAAGAAGGCGGGTGCGGAGACGTTCGAGATCAAGGCGGAGAAGCCGTACAACAGCGACTTCCACAAATGCTGCGACGAGGCGAAGCCTGAATGCCGCGCCAAGACGCTCCGGCCGATCAAGCCGATCGAGGGCCTTGACCTGGCCAAGTACGACGTCGTGTTCGTTGGTTCGCCGAACTGGTGGGGCACGATCGCGCCGCCCGTACGCACATGGCTGACGCAGAACGGCGCCGCGCTGAAGGGCAAGACGGTGTGCCTCTTCCAGACGCACGGCGGCGGCGGGATGCAGAGCCTCGGACGCGACTTCGCGGCGGTGGTGGGAGATGACGCGAAAATCCTTCCGCCCAAGGCGTTTGCCGGTTCGTCCGTCAAGTCGAGCGTCAAGGCCCTTGAAACCTTCGTCACCGATCGCATCACGACAAAATGAAGGTTCCCGCAAACATGCCTCCGGCATCAAAAGTCTCGGTTTCGGGGTTCGCTTGCAGGCAATGCGGCGCGTGCTGCCGCATCAAGGACGGAATCGTGCGCGTATCAGACGCGGAGATCGCGCGGATTGCCGCCTTCCTTGGCATGGCGGAGCAGGCATTCATCGACCGCGAGACGGAAATTGCGCCGGATCGCCGCGGCCTGATGCTCAAGAGCCGCCCGGACGGCGCTTGCGTCTGGCTCACGGACGACAACCGCTGCCGGATCCATTCCGTGAAGCCCGACAAATGCCGTACGTTTCCATACGAATGGACAAATGCCGACTCCCAGAAAGTTTGCCCAGGGCTTGCGGAATGAGACTGACGGAACAGGACTATCGTCTGGACGCCGTGACGATGGCAAAGGCGTTGCTGGGCATGACGCTGTGCCGCCGGCTGGACGATGGCTCGGTCTTGCGGGCGCGGATTGTCGAAACGGAGGCGTATTTCGGCGCGGAGGACACCGCCTGCCATGCGCACAAGGGACGGACGCCGCGCACGGACGTGATGTATTCGCCTGGCGGCTACGCCTACGTCTATCTCTGCTACGGGATGCACGATATGCTCAACGTGGTGACAGGTCCTGCCGACCATCCGGAAGCCGTCCTCATTCGCGGCGTGGAGGGCGCGTCGGGCCCTGGGCGCGTCACGAAGGCGATGCGCATCACGCGAGCCCTCAATCGCGAGAATCTCGTGGATTCGGAGCGGCTTTGGATCGAGAGGACGGACGGTCCCGCGCCGCGTTTCAAGGCGGCTACGCGCGTCGGCATCGGGTACGCGTCGAAGCGCGACCAGTCCCGCAAGTGGCGCTTTGTCGTACTGTAGCAACCAGTGAGCCGTGGCCCTTAGTTGTCCGCCGGGCGTTTGGGCGGGGGGCGGCGGAACGGGCGGCGGCCCATGCCGCCACGGCGCCTCAGGAAGCGGGCATGATTCTCGCGAGCCTTCTTGAGTTGTTCGACCGCGGCCGTGATTTCGGCGTTTGCGGGGAAGCGCGCGGCCAGCTCTTCGGCGGCGACGAGGGCTCGTTGCAGTTCGCCATCGCGCTTGTCGGGTTCGTTGATGTCGGTGATCGTGAGCGCCTCTGCCAATGCCTGCGCCGCATGTGCGGCCTCCGCCTCTGTTTGCGCGAGCGCGGCTTGGGCTTGTGCGAGCGCGGCCTGGGTCTGCACGAACGCGCGCCGTGACTGGACGAAGCCGAATGCCAGCGCCAGGATGAATCCGATAAGACACACGGTCGCGACCGCCGCGCCGATCGCCGCCGC
>JAFRNO010000615.1 GCA_017430155.1 Kiritimatiellia bacterium
CGTCTCGGACGGCTGGACGCCCCTGCCCGTCTGCACGCCGACCTTCAAGCTTCTGCTGCGCGGACACGACCTCGCGGCGATCCTCGCCGAAGACCTCCCCGACGGCACCACCGTCACCGAACTTCTCCGCAACGGAGTTTTATGATAAAATAAGGACGCCATGAAACAGAGCATCGTACTAGTCATCTCCATCGCCATCGGCCTTCTCGCGGCCGTGCTCACGCGCACCTACCTCGTGTCGAAGGACGCGGAGATCCAGCAACTCAAGGCCGACTTCCTGAAGAGGCACCAGACGATCGAGGTGCTGTGCTTCGCGCGCGACGTGCCGAGCGGCACGATCATCTCGAAGGACGACCTCGGCCTCAAGACGGCGCCCGCCAGCGGACTGCGCGGACAGGCCCTGACGATGGACAGCCTCGACGTCGTCCTCGGCCGCAAGCTCCTCAACGGGCACAAGACGGGCGAACTCCTCTTCTGGGCGGACGTCGAGGGCGGAAACCCGATGTCCGGAGGCCTCGCGGCGGACATCCGCAAGAAGATGCGCGCCGTGTCCGTCAACTGCACGGGCGCCGCCGCCGTGAGCGGCATGGTGAAGCCGAACGACCACGTGGACGTGATCGCGAGCTTCTCCTTCCCCAAACTCGCGGCGGACAACCGCACGATGATCCAGGAAATCGTCACCTGCACGATCCTCCAGAACGTGCTCGTGCTCGCGACGGGCAAGGAGACGGCAAAGTCAGCCCTCGTGCGGAGCGACGCGTTCGGCGCCGGGACCTACTCGACCGTCACGCTCGAAGTCTCGCCCCGCGAGGCGGAGATGCTCGTGTTCGCCGAGCAGATCAAGGGCCGCATCTCGCTCGCCCTGCGCAACCGGAACGACACCTACTACGAGAAGGAACTGCCGCAGGTCGACTTCGCGAAGATCCGCGAGGAGATCGAGCTTCTCAACCAGAAACGCCAAAGCGAACTGAACAGGGGAATGTAAGATGGCCTTTACCCTCGACCTCATCAAGCCCGGCGAAGGCGAAGCCACGCGCTACAGACTCGACGACGGCAGCTACCTTGTCGGCCGCGGCGCCTCTTGCGCCCTGCAGCTTCCCGACCCCGACATCTCGGAGCGCCACGCCCTGCTGCTGCTGCGCGGACGCAAGGCGCGGCTGGAGGACCTGCACAGCGCGAACGGCACCTACCTCAACGGCAACCCGGTGGACGGACTCGTCGACGTGCCGCCCGACGCCATCATCCAGATCGGCGGCAACATGATGCGCGTCAGCCCCGCGGAGGAAGCCGCCGAGGGAGGGCGAGCGTCCTCGCGAGCCGAAACGGGAGGGCGAGCGTCCTCGCGAGCCGAACCGGAACCGCCTCCGCCCGCCCCCGCCGAACCGCCGCCCGACCCTCTCGCCGGCATCCGCCGCCAGGCGAAGGAGCAGATCCAGCGCGAGCTCATCGCGCGCCTCGACCTCAAGCGCCTCACCGTGGCGGGCGTGGACCGCGCCGGACTCGAACGCCAGGCCATGGAGAAGATACACGAGATCGTGGAGCAGGTGCGCAAGACCGGGAAGCTGCCGCAGGGCATCGACGCCGCGCGCCTCGAGCGCGAGGTGTTCAACGAGGCCCTGCGCCTCGGCCCGCTCGAGGACCTGCTCGCGGACGACTCCGTGACCGAAATCATGGTGAACGGACCGCAGCGCGTCTACGTGGAGCGCGGCGGCAAGATCCAGCTGACGGACCTCCAGTTCCTCGACGACGCGAGCGTGATGGCCATCATCGAGCGCATCGTCTCGCCCATCGGCCGCCGCATCGACGAGTCGCAGCCCTACGTGGACGCGCGCCTCGCGGACGGCAGCCGCGTGAACGCGATCATCCCGCCGCTCTCCCTCACCGGCCCCACCGTCACCATCCGCAAGTTCGCGAAGAAGACGCTCACCGTGGAGGACTTCATCCGCTTCGGCACCTGGTCGCGCAACGCCGCCGAGTTCATGAAGGCCTGCGTGATCATGCGCAAGAACATCATCGTGGCCGGCGGCACCGGATCGGGCAAGACCACCCTCCTCAACCTCCTCTCCGGCTTCATCCCGCACGACGAGCGCATCGTGACGGTGGAGGACGCCGCGGAGCTCCGCCTCGTGCAGCCGCACGTCGTGCGCCTCGAGGCGCGTCCGCCGAACATCGAGGGCCGCGGCGCGGTGACGATCCGCGACCTCGTGAAGAACTGCCTGCGCATGCGCCCCGACCGCATCATCGTGGGCGAATGCCGCGGCGGCGAGGCCCTCGACATGCTCCAGGCCATGAACACCGGCCATGACGGCTCGCTCACCACGGTCCACGCGAACTCGCCGCGCGACGTGATCTCGCGCCTCGAGACGATGGTGCTGATGAGCGGCATGGAGCTGCCGTCCCGCGCGATCCGCGAGCAGATCGCGAGCGCCGTGGACGTCATCATCCACGAGTCGCGCCTCTCCGACGGCAGCCGCAAGGTCGTGGCCATCTCCGAGGTCACCGGCCTCGAGGGGCAGAACGTGGTGATGCAGGACATCTTCGCGTTCCGCCAGACGGGCGTGGACGATTTCGGCGTCGTCACGGGCACCTTCCGCCCCACCGGCGCCGTGCCCACGTTCTACGAACACCTCAAGAGCCGCGGGCTCCGCCTCGACCCCGCGATGTTCGACCCGAACGTGAACCGCGAGGTTCGCCTGGAGATCGCGGGGCGCGCATGAACGGGAACCTGCTGCTCATCTCCGCCGCGGCCGCCGTCGGACTCGCCTTCGCCGGCTTCGCGTGGATGTTCGTGTCCGCCCTCAACGAGGGCGCGGACAACTACGCGCGCACGATGGGCACGGAGACGTCACGGCAGTTCGAGGACGCGTTCATGTTCGTCTCGCCGGCGAAGATCGCCCGCCTCGGCCGCCTCGCCGCGCTCGCCGCATTCTTCCTCTTCTTCATCCCGCTCTTCAGCTTCACGAGCATCGCCTCCACCGTGGCGGGCGTCGTGCTGGGGCTGGGGGCGGGGGCGTTCGTGTTCACCCTGCCCGGACGCTACGTGCGCATCCTGCGCGCGCGACGCCGCGCGAAGTTCAACGAGCAGCTCGTCGACGCCCTCGGCACGATGTCAAACGCCCTCCGCGCGGGCTTCTCGATCAACCAGGCGTTCGAAAGCGTGGTGGAGTCCGGCGAGAAGCCCATCGCGCAGGAATTCACCGTGTTCCTCCAGCAGCTGCGCGTGGGCATGGGCTTCGACGCGGCGCTCGCCTCCCTCGACGCGCGCGTGGGATCGGACGACCTCACGCTCGTCTGCACGTCCATCGACATCGCCCGCCGCACGGGCGGCAACCTCACGGACATCTTCGACCGGATCTCCGAGACGATCCGCGGCCGCATGCGCATCGAGCGCCGCGTGCGCACGCTCACCGCACAGGGCCGCATGCAGGGCCTCATCGTCTCCTGCATGCCGCTCGTCCTGGGCCTCGCCATGACCTTCCTGAAACCGGGCACGATGAAGCCGTTCATCTTCTCCCTCACGGGCGTAGTCTGCATCGGCCTCACCCTCGGCCTCGTCATCCTGGGCTGGCTCATCATCCGCAAGATCATCAAGATCGAGGTGTAGC
>JAFRNO010000616.1 GCA_017430155.1 Kiritimatiellia bacterium
ACGCCCTTCACGCGCCCGTCCTCCACAAGCGCGTCCGAGACGAACGTGTAGAACCGCACGTCCACGCCTGCCTCCTCCATCATCTCCACGGCCACGTCCTTCGCCGCCTCGGAGTCGATGATGGTCAGGCTCATGTGGAGCTTGCACGGCTTGTGTCCGCTCGCCGCGCCGCGCGCCCGCAGCCGGTCGATGAACTTCTGCGCCGCGCCTTTCACCACCTGGTTCCCCTTCGGGCCGAGAAACGCCAGGATCGGCAGGCCGATCGTCAGGTTGCCGCCCAGGTAGCCGCGGCTCTCCACGAGCATCACCCTCGCCTTGCCGTCCGCCGCGGCCGCCTGCGCCGCCATCAGTCCAGACGGGCCTCCGCCCGCCACCAGCACGTCCACCTCCGCCAGCACGGGAATCTCGCGCGCCTGCTCGTGTATCGTCTTCATCGTCCGCTCATCGCGGCACGCAACTCGCTTCTCATTCATTTTAGAATGCGCTCCTTTCAAAACCTCGTTTTTGCCCTCTAAATCCGACTCTGCTCGGAGTCATACATAATCCAATATCTCCTCAACAGAACAGCCGAGTACATGCGCAAGAGACACCGCATACGACACATTTGCCTTGAGAATGTCCTTCTGACCCTGCTCATACTGCTGAAGCGTCCGCAAAGGCACCTGTGCCGCCTCCGCTAATTCGGACTGCGACAGTCCCCTTCTCTGACGCGCCGACTTTAGATTCGTTTCCTTCTTGCCTGCCCGACAAATGTCAACGACTTTCTCCACAAGCGCCTGCACATCGCGCTCATGGTAGGGCGAATAAAGGCCAACCATCCGAGACGGAGGAACATAGCGTGTCAGTTCGCGAAACGAAAGCGATGTCGCCCACTGGCAGTGCGCCAACGCCCAGCCAACCCAATAGTCTTTGCTGCGGTTCAGGTTATACCGTGGACGAGGGCGGTCTTCTGTATAATGCGTCCTGGCGAAAGTCTCCCACACGATTTCCACCCCCGACATGCCGGAGACGAGCTTAGGGTCGCCACGGCCAAAGCGATCCGCAAGGCCCGAAGTCACAAAGAGCGAAAAATATTCATCTGCGCTCAACTTGCAGTCCCAGACGGCGTAGTCCAGCATCGCGCCAAGCGTCTCCCTCGCCTGGGCCAGGTAAACTCGATCATAGGCGCAGATCATCGGCCGTCATCTCCTCTTCAAGTATCCTCGTTATGTAAAGACCATTGCGCTCGCGCCTACCGCGAATCTCCCGATAAGAGCGTCGGGCTTCGTCATCACGCCCCTTCTTGATCGGATACCATTCCGATGCAGCAGCCGGTATAGCCTCTTCGAATACAATGCGACCAAAGGCCCGCTCTGACTTCAGCATGAACTGAAGCCCGAGCTTTCCGAGCTGCATCGCCTCCGAGAGCTTGGTGAGGGTTATTGCACCATTTAGAAAGTTACGAGCGAAAGTGAAGTAACTGTCATCCGCCCGGTAGCCGATGACCGCGTCCGCCTCTGAGAGATCCACTGGGAAACGCGAGAGGATGTACTCACGCGCTTCAGCCGCAAGATCAGTGTCCAGTTCAAACTCCCTGTGTAGCAGTAATACTGAAAGCCAGTGCATAATGCAAAATGGGCCTTCATTCAGATGGACTACATTCAGTCCGTTCGTTTCGAGAGAGTACACGTTGGCAAACCCGTCCCGACCTTCGTCCACACTCCATTCCTTTGCCAAATCCAAGGATTCGGTACAGTAAAATCCCTGCCCATAGTCATTGTACGTCTTTCCAACCCCAAACAGGGGTTTTCGGACAATGACAGGCGATCCGTGGTAGAGTTTGATTTTCATGGCGCACATTATACTCCCATAGGAGTACGGTGTCAAGCAGGTTCAAAATTTTTAGCGCGGCAAACTTACCGCGCCCGCATACGCGCCATCCCCGCCGAATCGGCGCAACTTCTCCCGTCATCGCAGCGGCAGAGATTAACCTAAAAATCGCAGTTGAAGTCAATAGTGCATCTGCCCGTCAGCTAAAGTTGGCGGGCTGAAGTGGCTATGATGCCGTTGGATTGCCGGTTCAGGCGAGCGACATTGTCATCTGGCCGCCGATGTCGGGGGGGAAACAACCGCCGAATCGTGCCGTATTTGCGGAATGCGTGTGCGATTATGCGCTGGCGACGTTCTTCGACGCTCAACTGCGACGCAGCTGAGATACTGGACAGGAAAGCGCTGATGGCGCGGTAGATTTCACGGGCCTTTTCGCATGTGGCGGTGTAGATCGTGACAATCCCCTGCCGCGCATGGCGTGACAGCCTCGCGACGCATGACTGGAGGAGCGGGCGGGAAGTGGCGGCCTCATGGTGCATGCCGTCGTCGCCGAGGCGCGTGAACACGTTCCAGAGGTTCGCCGCGACCACGGCCATCCCCGCGAAGAGCGCGGTCTGTTTCAGCGAATGCGCCGTGAAGCCGCTCCATCCCCACTGGTTCTTCATCTCGTCGAAGATGTTCTCGCAGTCGCCGCGCTCTCGGTAGAGCGGCAGGACGTCCCGCGCGTCCATGTCGAGGTCCGTGACGAGCGCGTACCTCTCGTAGCCGTCGGCGTAGTCTTCGTCCCCGGCCTCCACCAGCTCGAGGCCGGGGATGTCCAGCTGCGTGAACTTCCTCTGCGGCGGGGCCTTCTTCCTCTTCGGCATCTTCTCCGCCGGGCGCCGCGCAAACACCATCCTCCGGGCCTTCTCCCATGAACCGAGCCTGACGTCCCGCTCCGCGCACTGCCACCCGTCGGACGAGTCGCGCCACGCGCCGGCGTCTGAAAGCAGCCCGCGGAAGGCCCTGCGCACGGCCTTCGACCGCTTCGTCTTGAACAGGTACCGCACGTCCGCCCCCTCGCAGTCCCCTATCACCGACTCGTTCCCGAACGACACGTCGCCCCTGACGAGGCGGGGCTTCTTCACGGCCGAGACGAACTCGAGGTATTCCGCCAGCATGGAGCGCGAATGCGTCCCCGACGTCTCGTTCCCGGGATGCACCACGACCGCGAGCGTCAGCCTGAGCTTCGCGATGCACAGCGTGTGGTAGCAGTGCGACGGGCGTCCGGGCTTCTGCGGGTTGTAGCCGAACTCCGCCCCCTCCTGGTGCCCGTAGAGGGGCTTCACCGTCGGATCGAGGTCCGCGACGTAGTCCTCCGCCACCACGTCCTGCAGGAGACGCAGGTTCTCGCGCCAGACCCACGGCAGGGCCTTGCCGTCCGGGATGGACGCGAAGTTGCGCCGCACGGAGTCGCACGACATGAACCGCCCGACGCCGAACAGCTCCGCCGTCGCCGTGTCGCCGTGGAGGCGGTCGAAGAATCCGCCGGCCTTCGCGAACTGGCTCAGCAACGCGGCGTGCGCGTTCACGTTCATCTGCGTCTCGTCGTCCCACTTCAGGGCGTAGTCGCCTCCGAGCGTCTCGATTTTCTGTGCACCTGCGGCCGGTTTTGTGCTATACTCTTTCACGTCGTTCGTTCTTCCTTTCGTGCTTGGTCGCTGAAAGTATAGCACGAACGACGCTTTTTTTGCTCTCGAAAATGGATCGGGAAGTAGATTTCACCCGCTTGGTGAAAACCGAAATCCTTTCAAACCACTGAATATAAAGGCTGAAACCGCTATCAAACGTTTTCAACTGCGACGGTTAGGTTTAACAGTGCACGGCTACAACAATGACAACAACAATGACAAGAACAATAAACAAAACAGAGGTGACCATGGCAAGCACGGAATACTTTTTACCTTTCTTTAGCATGGCATTGGAAAGATCGATGTCGCCCTTGCTCGCGGCATCACGAGCTCGCTCAAGATA
>JAFRNO010000617.1 GCA_017430155.1 Kiritimatiellia bacterium
CTCGGTCCAGGTGATCTGCAGCTTGCCGTCCGGCGAGACCCACATCTCGGGGTCGAAGGCGCGCACGGGGCCGCTGCCGTCGGGATCGTACACGAGCACCTCCTTCCACGTGTCGCCGTCATTCTCGCTCGTCGCGATCATCAGGTAGTTGTTGGAGTCCTCGCACGGCGTGACGCCACCGTACCACAGTGCCCAGAGGCGTCCTGTTGCCGGATCGCGCGCCATCGACGGGATACCCTCGTGCCGGCGCGTCGCGTGCGCGTGCGCCGCGTCCGGCACACCAAGGTAGTATGCCTCCGCCGGCACTGCCAGCGCCAACGCGGCGCCAAGTGCCATTCCGCATATCTTCTTCATCGTTCGTGTCCTTTCTGGCCTACGCGTGATCGCGGCCGATGTACTCGCAAGGGGCCTTCGCAGCGCAGAGTCCGCAGACGAAGCGGATGCCGTACCAGATGTGCGAGGCCATGACGCCGAGCCACGTCATGAGCCACATCGCGGGATTGAGCGCAAACGAGGCGAGGAGCGTCGCGAGCGCGTAGAAGCCGGTGACGCCGAAGTACGCCCAGCGGAGCACGTTGACCGCCGTGCCGTGCAGCGTCGCCGTGGCGCCCACGGCGATGCCGCCGAGGACCAGCCCGAGCACGAAGAGCGACGGCACGAAGTACGAGAGCTTGAAGCTCGTCTTCGGCGATTTCTTCACGAAGTAGCCGCGGTGGAAGCCGTAGCGCCCGAGCTGGCGGAGGTGCGGACCGAAGAGGCGCCGCCGGTGGTGGTAGACGATCGACCACGGGTCGTAGACGAGGCGCTTGCCCTGTCCGTACACGATATCCTCGCAGAGGAGCGTGTCCTCGCCGGGCCAGAAATCCGTCCGGTAGCCGTTGATCGCGCGCAGCACGTCCGCGCGCACAAGCAGGTTGCAGCTCGGATAGTCGTCCACGTCGCGGCGCACGCGTCCGCCCAGGTAGCGGTAGCGGTAGCCGCCGCTCACGAGCACGTTCTCGTAGACGCGTCCGCCGGCGCGCGCGAGGAAACCGTCGCCCGGCGGCGTCACGCCGGGGCCGCCCACGGCGCCGATCGCGGGGTCGCTGAAGTACTTCACGGCGTTTTCGAGCCAGCGCGCGTCGGGATACGCGTCGTCGTCGACAAACGCCACCACATCGCCCTTCGCGGCGGCGATGCCGGCGTTGCGCTTCTCGGCAGGACGCACCTTTCCGGTCGAAATCACGGAAAGGGGGTAGTCTTGTCGCGGCCACGGCGTCTCCGGCGCGGCGTCTGGCAGCACGATGACCTCGAATTCGCGGTAGGTCTGTTCGGAGAGTCCCTTCAGGCATTCATCGAGCATCCACGACCACGCAGGGCAGGCGATGACCACGCTCACGAACGGGTTCTTCTCCAGCGGCGGCGGCACTTCCACCTTGGCGTAGTAGTTCAGGATGCGGAGACGGTAGAAGATGGCAAGCGTGTCGTGCATCATCTCGCGCACGGTGCGCGGCTTGAGCGCGCCGAACTTCTCGCCGAAGCGGATCTCCACGGGCGCCTCGCTCACCTTCGCGCCGCGTCCGTAGGCGATGGACAGGAGTTCAAGGTCGAAGGCGTACGTCTTCACGAGCATGCGGTCGAGCGCGTCGCCGAGCACCTGCCGGCGGAAGAGCTTCATTCCCGTCTGCGTGTCGGTGACGGGAAGTCCCACCACGAGGCGCACGAGGCCAAAGTAGATGGCGCTCGCGAGACGGCGGTGCCAGGGGTACTGGACGGTCGATTCGGGATGGCGCTTGGAGCCGATGACGATGTCGGAGCCGTGTTTCGCCATTGAGTCGAAGAACTTCGGCAGCATGCGCGGCGCGATGTCGAGGTCGCCGTCCAGGAGCAGCACGTAGCCGCCCGTCGAGGCGCGGAAACCGGCCTTGAGGGCGTTGCCCTTCCCCGCGTTCTTCGCGATCAGCACGGGACGGCACGCCGCGCGGGAGGCGTGGCGGGACGTGAAGCCGTCCGCATACGCGCGGATCGCCTCCGCGCTGCCGTCGGCGCTGCCGTCGTCCACGGGCACGAGCTCGTAGCGGAAACCGCCCGCGTCCAGGCAGGCGGCGACGGACTCCAGGTTCTCGGCGATGGAGGAACCGAGGTTGTAGACGGGCAAGACGACACTCAGAAGATCCCCGCTGAGGATCTTCTGCGCGTTCGTCCAGTCAAGCCCGTCCGCCATCGGCTTATTTCCAGAACTGGAGCTTCTCCGACAAGCTCTTGGGGTGCGCGATGCGGGCCGTCCAGCCGCCGCCGGGCGCCAGCACGGCCTTCAGCTTCTCGCCGGGTTTGACAGCGGACTCCTTGCGGCGGTAGTCAGACGGCGCGTTCCCGGCGTTGGGTCCGTCGGAGAAGATCTCCGCCTCCCATTCGCCCGCGCCGAGGAAGGACGTGTCGATCTCGATCTCCGCGCCGTCCCAGGACGCGATGGCGGAGACGTACCACACGTCGCCCTTCCGGCGCGCGACGGCGGCGTAGCGGTCCACGTCGCCGGCGAGGCCGCGCGTCTCGTCCCACGTGGTGGGCACGGCCGCCATGAACGTGAAGCACTCCATGTTCGCGAGGTACTGCGAGGGGCTGTCGCACAGCATCTGGAGCGGGGCCTCGTACAGGGACATCAGCGCCATCTGGTGGACGCGCGTGCCCTGCACGTCGGGCTGGTTCCAGTTCGGCTGGAACTTCGCGGTGTCGGGGTTGAACTCCTTCTTCCAGCCGTCGTCGCCGAGGGGACGCGCCCGGTAGCGCATCGCGCCGGGCGTGTAGTC
>JAFRNO010000073.1 GCA_017430155.1 Kiritimatiellia bacterium
CGCCCACGCGTCGCAGCTGCGAGTCAAGCCCGCTGTCGGCCATGTCGCCCGCGATCAGCACGGCGTCCACCTTCTGGTCGCGGAAGTATGCGAGGGCCTTCTCGAAGATGTCGCACGAGCCCTTTCCGCGCGTGATGTGGATGTCGGAGAGGGCGCCGAACCGGAGGCGCGCCGGACCCGTCGCACCGAACGCGCGGTGCCCCATCCCCGCCGCCGCCAGGAACGCGAACGCGCCCTGTCCGATGAACGCACGACGCGTTTGCGCCATGCCCTGCGATTTCTGTTCGTTCATAGTTTTTACTCCTTTTGACATTTTGGCAATAACATACCAATTAGCGGAAAATCATCTGCGTGCCATTCTGGCGGTACACGTATGCGCTCTTTCCGTCGGCGGCGTACTTCACGGCCCAGCCTCTCGGCCAGTCGTCCGCGAGCTGGAACTCGCCCGTGTAGCCATTGGGCGCGTCGAGGATCTTGTAGAAGTTGCTCTTCGCGTGCGCATCCATCGCCTCCACGTCGATTATCTTCAGCTTGAGGTGCGAAATGTCGAGCGCGAAGTTCGCCGCAGGTTCGGACATGATGTAGCCGCATCCGTCCGCATCGCCGCGAATTTCCAGATCGCCGCGCAGTTCGCACGTACGGCAGAACAGCAGACGGCCGCGGCCATTCGGCGCGGTTCCGCGCGCGCTGGGCGCAATGGCATTCGTCACGTGCAGGCTCTCGCAGTAGTTGATGTACCCGTCTCCCTCCAGTCGCCCCAGCCACTGCTCGGTCTGCGTGGACGTGGCGTAGCTGCCGTTCACCTTCTTGTCGTACATGCAGAACGACACCCAGGCGCCGTTGCTCATCACGAGCGTCGAGCCCGGAAGGACGGCGTTGTCCACGCGCATCTGCAACGTGCCGCCCGCGACGACGGTCGCGCCGTTGTAGAAGTTGTTGGTCGCCATGACAAGGGCCTTGTCATCGCTGCCGAGATACGTCAAGCCGCCGTCTTTCTCGCCTTCCGCCACGCCGCTCAGGAGCGGCAGCCGAAGCCAGAGGTGCTGCGTCGGCGTCGCGAACACCGCGCCGCCCTCCTTCACGTACACCCGCGCGTTTACCCACCGCGCCGCGCCGTCCTGGAGACCGAAGCCCAGTTCGCCGGTATTCGGCGACTGGAGGCAGCCGCCGTCGAAGTTGACGATGCCGTAGGACGAGGCGCTGCTCCAGAATCTGGACACGATCAAGGTTCCTCCGCGGTTGAGGTTGACGACGGCGGTTGTGCCGTTGGCAATCTGCAAGTTCGTGACGCACACCGTGCCGCCGTCCGCGATCGTCAGCGTCGCCGGCGAGCTGAGGCCGTTGACGTAGGTGAGTTTCGGCATGTCGATCCTGCCGCCGTTCGTCACCTCCACCTGCGCGTACTGCCGGGCAACTATATATTTGTATGCCTGGGAACACGCCAGCGTCCCGCCGTTGACGCGCAGTTCGCCCCGATAGGACGCGTAGTCCGAATTGTTGCCGTTGACGTACACGAGCGCTTTAGCATCGTCCGTGCCGTTGTCCACGGCCGCCGCGACGCGCGTCACGCCGCTCGTGATCTCCAGCCGCCCGTAGTCGACCAGCCGCCCGATGTCGTTCGTGTGCCCCGCACCCGGGTTCAGCACGACAGTCCCGCTCCAACCGCCGTTGTCGTTCCTGACATGCACGGCAGTTCCTGTCGGGGCGGACTGGTTTTCCGGGATCTCGCCGTGAATCTCGCCGCCGATCACAAGCCGACCCTGGGTGCCAAGGTAAAGCTTCTTGCCGTGTTTGACGAACAGCATGCGGTTCGGATGAATCGCCATTTCACTGCCGTCGCTAAACAAGGTATGGTTACTGCCAGTCACCCAGATGTTGGTCGCGGGAGACGACGGCAGGGCACCAAGCGACGAGTCGCCGCTCGACCCGTTCACGGCCAAGATGGCGCCATTGTCGGATTCCAGCCATGTACCGCCGTTGTAGGTGGAGTCCTTCGCGTGCCAATAGAGGACGGCCTTGCCGGAATGGTGGAATCCACCGTCCTTCTCCGCGCCGCTTTGGATGCTGACGGAGATCGTGTTGTTCGAGATCGTGTGTATGTACATCCCGCCCTCGCGCACGGTGGGCACAACGCCGCCATCCTTCCATGTCGCCGCAGAAGTTTCGTTGCGGAACAGACGCGTGCCGACCGTCGCCCCGGCTACCAACGGATAGACCACGCCGCCGTTGAAGTTGATCCGCCCGTAGCGGATACCCGTGTCGCCGAAGAACCAGTTCAGGTATAGCTTGCCGCCAGGATTCAGGTCAAGACTTGACATCTCCTTGAGCGACGAGCTCGTCGCACCGCTTGGACGGAAAACCTTCGCACGTACCACGCCGCCGGTGGCGATGACGAAGCGGCTCTCGGTGAAACCGCCGTTGTCCTGAAAGCCGTTCATGTACTGACCTACGTCCGAAACATCGAGCGTTGCGTTCGTCACCAGGAACGTGCCGCCGTGCTGGATGGCGTAACCGGCGCCGGCGGTTGACATCGCAAGCGTCGCGCCGTCCGCTACCGTCAACCTGCCGCCGCTCATGGCGAAGATGTGGTTTGCGTCGGAAACGTTGCTTCCAGGCGTGTCGCTGATGGATGTCGTTCCGCCGCTGATCTTCAGGTCGCCGGCGCTCATCGTCACGCGTTTGAAGGAGTTGTCGCCTCCGAGCACGAGCGTACCCTCGCCGTTCTTCACGAAGCGCGACGCTTCCGTCACGTTGCTCAGCGTCTCGGTCTCTCCGGACGCGACGGTGTGCGTGTCAGCCCACGTCGGGAAGGTCGCGCTTGCCGCAACCGCCGCCACACATCCCCACAAGAACTGCTTCTTCATGTTCTGTATTCCTATCTGATGAAGATCGTGAAGCCCGTGACCACGTAGATGCCGTCGTCTCGCTTGTCCAAGGCGTAATTCTGCCCTTCGTCGCCGCAGACGAACTTCAGCGTGTCGAGGTTGTCCGGCTTCGTCTCGGCCGTCCAGCCGATGACCGGCGTGCCGGCCGGGATCGACCGTCCGCCGAGCTTCACCTTGACCGTCGCGTTCGTGGCGAACGAGAGGAAGTGCCCGCCTGAGGAGTCCTGCGACTCCACGTTGAACGTAGGAACGTTCCCCATGCCCGAGAGGTCGATCTCCGAGCCGTCGGCCATGACGACGTTCGGGAACTTGGTCCGTCCGTTGTCCAGCGGCGTGAGCGTGCCCAGCACGGTGAGCGGGGCGGCACCCTGGAATGAGGAAACGCGGTTGATGAAGTTCGAGACGGTAAATGGAGCGTCAAGGGCGAGTCCGCCGTTGTAGCCGGGGAACTCGAGCGTCACGTTCCGTCCCTCGCACACGGTGTCGCCGTGCGCCATCACGTGGAACCAGCTGCTGCCGATGGCGATTCGCCCTTCGCCCTGGAAGGTGGTGTTGTACATGTAGAACTGGTTGCCGCTGCCCCGGACGAACTCCGTGCGCAGGGTGTGTCCGTTCATGAACACGTCCA
>JAFRNO010000618.1 GCA_017430155.1 Kiritimatiellia bacterium
CGAGGAGCGCCAGCCGATGAACGTGAGCGTGCCGTCCTCCATCTTCTGGCGGATGGCGATCGCCGCCTTCATCGAGCGGTCCGCGACTTCCCACTCCTCGCCGAACGTGGCGGCGGTGAAGGACATGCGGCAGTCCACCTTCACGTAGGCGTTCGTGTGGGAATAGACGTGGTGGCCCGTCGGGCGCGGGTTGAACGTCAGCTCGCGCCCGCGCGTGTCGAGATGGACGCGCTGGTCGGCCGCCGAGAACGCGCTCTTGTCCGTCGCGTCCTTCTTCACCCACCGTCCGGCGGAGTCGTCCCACTGGGTCGCGCTCGTCTCCCGGAAATTCTGGTACGTCTCGTTGAACCATGTCGACGTATCAGCCCGCGGCAACTCGTCCGCAACCGCCGCACACGCGAAGAGCGAAAACGCCGACAGCGCAAGCGATGTACCGACAAAACCGCATCTGGAAAGAGCGCTCATGCCCATACTCCTTTTCCTTGGTTCTGAAACATGCCACCATTATACCATTCCGCCCCCCCATCATGTCAAGCCGATGCTTGAGCGGAAGATGACCGGTGTGCGGGAAAGTCAAGCGGACGCGTACGGCAGAAGCCCTACTTCTTCCCGGACGGGAGCTTGCGGATCTTGTCCGGCTTGCCCTTCTTCAGGGCCTCGGCGAACCCCTTCGCGTCGCGGAGCTTGGCGAAATACGACTCGATCTCGTTTGCGCTCGTCGTCTCGCGCCGGGCCTTGACGCCGAGCGCCTTCACGTCGCGGATCCAGTTCTCCACGGCCTCGGCGCGCGTCTCCGGATGCGTCCACGGAATGTTCTTGCGTCCGGCATGCTTGCGGAGGGCCTCGTAGTTGAGAATCATGTAATGGTCAACCGAAAGGCGCTCGCGCCGGACGCGCGCGGCGAACGGCTCGCCGTCCTTCTCCGCCGCCGCCACTGCCTCGTCCATCAACCGGGCGGCGGACAGCTTGTCATCCGCCGTGAGGAACGACACGCCTTTGTGCCCGCACCCGACAGACACCTTCGTCTTCCGCGGTCCGCTTTCCACGACGTCGATGAACTTCCTGAGGAACGGCGCCGCCGACTTGCCGTAGTAGCCGGCGAGGAACTCGTCCATCAGGCGGGTCTCATCGTCGTTCGGGTCCCAGAGGAGGTGCGCGGACAGATAGTGCCGCAGCGCGGCGAACGAGCCGGCCGAACAGAGCGCGTCGCCCTGCTCGAACACGCCCACCACGCCGTTCTCCGCGAAGAGGCGGATGTTCGGCGCGATCTGCGAGATGTTGGGGTGCGGCAGGATGTAGCTCCAGAAGTTCGCGAGGTAGTCCCAGACGAACAGGTTCCCGCCCGCGACGCGCTTCCAGTCGGCGATGTTCCGCGCGAACTTCGCGTTGAGGGGGGACGACGGGTCCGAAAGCGGCCGCGCGAAGTCGCACTCGATGTCGCAGAGGCGCACGACCACGTTGTGGCGCGGGCGCGTCTTCGTCGGTGCCTTGCGAGTGAACTGGTAGGCGAACGTGTCGATGCGCACCTTCGGGAACTCCTTCTCCACCGCCTCGGCCACTTCGTTCGCGAAACGGAGGTACGGGCCGGACGGCACGCCGCCGTCCTCGTCCATCATCGCCTTGCATCTCTCGCACTGGCAGAAGCCGTACCAGTCGTTCTGGGAAACCTGGATGAAGTCGACGGACGAATCTTCGCGGAGGCGCTTCAGCGTCTCCTTGACGTACTCCGCCTTCATCTCGTCGTTCGCAAGGCAGAGCTGCTTCGGCTGGCGCCTGCCGTCCACGAGGGAGTACCAGTCGGGATGCCGCTCGAAATAGGTCTTCGGCGGCAGCACCTCGAAGAAGGAATGGTACGCGCTGTGGCGTCCCTGGAAGAAGTAGAGGCGGTGGTTGCCGCCCAGTTCGGGCGGGACGAACTTCATGTCCGTGAGCATGTAGCGCGTCAGCGACGAGAAATTGCCCTTCGCGCGCACCTTGAAGAGCGGGTCGAAGCCGTCGAGATAGTACGTCTCGCGGTACTTGAACTGCGGCGCGTATTCGAGGTTGACGTCCGCCACGGGCGCCGCGTCGAGCTTCGGATACGTCGCGGCGTCGGAAGTCCACCATCGCACGCCGCAGAACTTCTCGAGGTAGAGGTCGACGGCGTAGATCGGCGCGCGCGTCGGATCGCCGTCCAGCACCACGCCGTCCGCCACCGATTTCAGAAACACCTCGTCAGTTTTCCACGCGGGGAGGGCCGCGCGACTGCGCGACCGCGCATCCTTCGCCGCCCGCGTCGCGCCCACGTAGAGGCGCGGAAACGCAGAAGCGCGTCCCTCCCGCGCTGCGCTTTCGGACACGATGGGCAGCGTCGCGCCCAGGCATTTCGCCAGCCCGTCGGCAAGTTCCTTCGCGGCAGACTGCTCGACTGCGGTCGGGCTGTCGGGCAGCACCACCGCCGGAACGTCTGCTCCCAGAGCGGACGAGCCGACCGCAGCAGCCGCCAGCACAGCAAGAAATGCCACATGTTTCATGGCGGCGCTCCTTCTTCTCTGGCGTGTTACATGGCGAGGGCAGACTGGATGGCGGCGAGCGCCGCGTCGGGGGCCACCTTGACCGTCGCCTCCTTCGGCTGGTCGCGGCGCTTCACCTCCACGCCGCCGTTCGCAAGCCCCTTCGCGCCCACCACGACGCGCACGGGGAAGCCGATCAAGTCCGCGTCCTTGAACTTCACGCCCGGACGCTCCGCGCGGTCGTCCACGAGCACGTCGATTCCCGCCGCCTCCAGTTGCGCCTCGAGGTCGAACGCGACCTTCGCGACGTCCGCGTTGTCGGGGTCGAGGAGGTCGAGCACGACCTGGAACGGTGCCACGCTCGCCGGCCAGATGATGCCGTCCTTGTCGTGGCTCTGCTCCACCACGGCCTGCATCGTGCGGCTCACGCCCACGCCGTAGCAGCCCATGATCATCACGTTCTCCTTGAGCTGGTCGTTCTTGTACACGGCCTTGAA
>JAFRNO010000619.1 GCA_017430155.1 Kiritimatiellia bacterium
CAACTGCGTGTTCTGGTGCGACCGCGCGCGCATCATGCTGCTCGGCCACGAGAGCCGCGCCCCCTACATGCGGAACTTCCTCTACGAGAACTGCGACGTGATCCATTTCCAGATGCCCGTCTTCCTGATGGAGCCGGGCGAGGAGATGCGCATGGAGAACATCCGCGTGAAGGACTTCCGCATCAACACGGACGTGCCCGGCCGCACGTGCGCGATCGTCTCGGCGCGCCCCACGGTGAACATCTACATGCGCACGAAGGTGCCGGGGCACGTCGCGGACTGCTCGTTCGAGAACGTGTCCGTGACCGGCGAACGCGCGGACTGCCGGTTCCTGCTGGACGGCCGCGACGAGACGCACAGGCTGAGGAACGTCACGATCTCGAACGCGACGCTGTACGGCACGCCCGTCAAGGCGGGCGATCCGTGCTGCCGCATCGGCGCATTCACCGAGAACGTCACGATCAAGTAATGTCCCGAGCGGTGACATTGCGGTGACTTTTCGCTTCAAGAACGGACCGGGATGTGGTATGATACAGGCGTATGGCAATCTGTGAAAGGATGCAGAGAATGAAGATAATGTCATTTGTCTTTGGATTGGCGGCGGTTGCGGCGAGCGCGACGCTCCCGGCCGCCACGGTTTCCGTGAGCGGCTTCCATGGGACCGTGTACGGCCCCGGCGAGGTGACGCTCGCGTTCACGGGCGTGGACGCCGCGCAGGAGCTGTGGGTGGCGTGGGACGACGCCGACAAGGGCGCTGGCATCTCGCAGTGGAAGGAGAGCGAGCAGCTGGACACGATCGCCTCCGGCACGACCTTCGCCTCGTACCGCCTGCCCGACGACGCGCGGCCGGGGCGCGCGGCGCGGTTCTTCCTCTTCCCGACCGGCGGCACGTATCCGCTCACGTACATCCGCTCCACCGGCACGCAGTACATCGACACGGGCGTCTACCCGGACCCGCACACCGCCGTGAGCATGACCTTCCTGCTCGACGACATGGACACGCGCCAGCAGCGCACGTTCGGCGTGGGCGACAATACCAACGGCTTCGTGTTCGCCTCCTACGTCAACGGCAGCGGCCTGTGGGCCTGGGCCGCGAAGGACCACTTCGGCAACTGGGCGTCGTCCGGCAACATGCCCCTCCACCGCCGCGCGACGATCACGCTCGACGCGCACAACCAGCTCTACACGCTCCAGCAGGAGGGGATTGCCGACTACACCTACAAGCTCACGAACCACGCCGTCGTGGTCGGGCACCAGACGCTGACGAGTTCAATCCCGCTCTATTTGCTGGCGTACAAGAATCTGAGCGGGAGCATTGCCGGCTACGGCAAGATGCGCGTCTATTCCGCCTCCGTCTCGCTCACCAACGCGGTCGTGCGGAATTTCGCGCCGTACGTCAAGTCCGGCGAGGCGGGCCTGATGGACACGGTGCACAACCAGTTCTACGCGAACGGCGGCACGGGCGCGTTCATCGCCGGCGGGCGCGGCGATGGGACCGGCGGCGCGGCGAGCGACCCGCTCGACCTCACGACGGCGCGCAGCGAGGACGTGTTCGCGGACGCCTACATCTGGATGCGCGGCATGGCGATCGACACGAACAGCAACCACGTACTCGACGTCGGCGAGATCACAAACTCCCTCAACACCGTCGCGCTCTCCACCGGCTCCTACGGCGCGGCGGGGCACAAGCCCGTCATCTCCAACGAGTTCGTGCGCCTGCCCGGACGCGGCGTGGGGCGGCAGATGCAGACGCTCTACTTCCCGCAGGACGTCGTCTGGACGAACGAGGCGCAGACGCTCGGCAAGGTCACCCCCTGCTCCGTGACGTGCGGCACGCCGCTCACGAATTTCGTCAGCCACTACACCTGGATCGTCCGCTTCCGTCCCGACTTCTCCGCGCCGCTGCTGAGCACCCAGTGGCTGCTCGGATTCGGCTACGGCTCCTCGCGCGGCATGATGTTCGGCCTGTCCGAAACCAGCACGGAACGGCGCAAGCTCCAGGTCTACACGCTTAACGACAGCTGGAATCCGGGCGAGAACTTCGTCATCTCCAACGGCTGCGGCTGGGTGGACTTCGCCGTGACGGTGGACGGCCAGAAGGTGACGGCGTACCTGATGAAGGACGGGCCGACGACGCCGGCCTCCAACGTCGACATCGGCCTTCTGAAGCGGGCGTCGCGGACGTACGCGAACAAGGTGGACCTCGTGCCGAATCCCGGGTCGTTCTTGCGCTTCGGCACGGAATCCCCCCAGAACGGCACGTACGCGATGCCCGCGCCCAGTTCGGGCAACAACCACTACAAGTGCTTCAGGGGCAGCATCCAGCAGTTCGCGTGCTGGAAGCGGACGCTTTCCGAGCAGGAGATCCTGGCGGCGTTTGGCTGGCCGCGCGCGGAGACATGGCGCGTGGGCGTCGAGAACGACGCGACGACGGAGCTTTCCGCCGACACGGCGCCGGAGGGCGGTTTCGACGTGGACGGCGAGCTGTGGCCCGTGCCGAACGGCGGCCTCGCGGGCGGGGCGTCCGTCTCGTTCAAGTTCCCGGTCGAGGCCGGCTACGACGACGGCCGCGCGCAGATCTGCCGCTGGAAGACGACGAGCGACTCGGCGGCGGGCCTGCTGGGCGTGGCGGTCAACGGCAAGTCGATCGGCAACCGTCCGATCAAGACGGGCGCGACGCAGAGTTGGTTCGTGCCGGCGGCGGCGCTCACGGTCGGCACGAACACCCTCACCGTCACGCGCATCGACCGCGGCACGGGCGTGGTGAAGCTCGACGCGGCGGCGCTCGGCGGCGGCTGGCAGGTGGGCAAGCGCGACAACGACTGGACGGACTTCAGCCACGAGGGGCCTGTGCGCGACGAGTACCACGTGGTGGACGGCAACATGCGCCACGTGCCGCGCGTGATGCTGTACACGGGCACGAGCAACCACACGAGGTCGCGCGAATGGTGGCACGCGGTGATGCCGCGGTCGCTCGCGGGCGAGTACGACTGGATTCTCCACTTCCGCACGGGACCCAACCAAGGTGGGACGGGTACGCGCCTTTGCATCGACTTGAACGGCGAACGCCTCGCGACGAAGGACGCGCCTGGCACGAAAAAGGACCATCCTTTCGCTATCCCACGCGAACTGCTGAAGGCGGGCGAAAACGTGTTTTCGTTCCTCAACGACACGCAGTCCGGTAAGGACTACATCTCCATCGACTCCGTCTGGCTCGAGCCGGTCGCCCCGCGCAACGGCACGTTCCTGATGGTGCGGTAGGCATGCCACGCGGAGCCCGAAGAGCCGATCGTGAAGGAGGTCTGTAACGACATGAAGAAGATCAACACCGGCACCAGCGATTTCGAGGATCTGATCAAGAGCGAATGCATCTATGTGGACAAAACCGCATACATGCGCCGACTCGCGTCCGACAAGGGAAACAAGGTGGTCTTCATGTCGCGTCCGCGCCGCTTCGGCAAGTCGCTCACGGTCTCCGCGTTCAAGGCGCTCTTCCAGGGGCGGCGCGAGCTCTTCCGGGGACTGGACATCGAGCGGCTCGGCTGGAATTGGCAGACGCATCCCGTCATCCATTTCAGGTTCAGCGAAGCGTCGACTGACAGCCTTGATCGTTTCGACAAGACGTTCTCCGGAATCGTCAAGAATTCTTTGGCGGCGACAGGATACGAATATGACGACAAGAAGGACTACTCGCTGAACTTCGCCGACGCGATCGAAGCGCTCCACGCGAAGTCGGTGAAGGACCACGAGGCCGATCCCGAGGGCAAGGGCGAGGGTGTGGTGATCCTGATCGACGAGTACGACGCGCCCGTGGGGCACGCCCTCGACGACATCCCCAAGGCCGAGGCGATTCGCGCGCGGATATCCTCCCTCTACGCGCAGATGAAGGACCGCACGGGCTGCATCCGCTTTCTCTTCATGACCGGCATCTCGAAGTTCACGAAGCTCTCCGTGTTCTCGGCCCTGAGCAACATCGTCGACCTGTCGCAGCGCGATGAGTACGCGACGATGTTCGGCTATACGGAGGAGGAGCTGACCGCGAACTTCGAGGAGCATCTGCGCGAACATGCGGTGATCATGGGCAAGTCCTACGAGGACTACCGGGTCGAGATGAAGCGGTGGTACAACGGGTTCCGCTTCGCGAAGAACGACCCCACGACGGTGTACAATCCCATTTCCGTGGCGTTGACCCTCAGCGAGAAGCCGGCTGGAGGCTTCTCGGCGACGTGGGCGACGACGGGGCGTCCGTCGATGCTGATGAACTACCTGAAGCGCGAGGATCTGCTCTCGATAGACTACGAAAAGATGTCTG
>JAFRNO010000074.1 GCA_017430155.1 Kiritimatiellia bacterium
GATCGGCGCCTACACCTACCTCGCCACGCGCATCGACGCGAAGCAGGTGGAGGCGATGGTCGAGAAGGCGAAGGTGAAGCCCGCCGAGTCCGGCGAGGTGGCGCACGAGAGCCGCGCTTCGAAGAATAAGGGAGGGTCGCAGCTTGCTGCGACCGCCGGTTCGGACGCAACAAGTTGCGTCCCTCCCCTCAAGCCCGAAATCGCCTTCCCCGACTTCGAGAAGCTCGACCTGCGCGTGGGCACGGTGCTGTCGTGCGAAATCGTGCCGAAGTCGTCGAAGCTGCTCAAGATCGTGTTGGACGCGGGCGGCCTCGGGAAGCGCACGATCTTCAGCGGAATCCGCGGGGCGTATCCCGACCCCGCGGCGCTCGTGGGCAAGGAAGTGGTCTTCGTGGCCAACCTCGCGCCGCGCAAGATGAGCGTGGGCGTGTCGGAGGGGATGATTCTCTTCGCGGGCGAGCCCGGCGTGGCGGGCGGCGTCCTCACCCCGTTTGCGACGGCTGGCGCCGGCACGCCGTGTACATGATGGAGGAGGTCTCAATGAAGCGAGCATTGTTTGTAGTTTCCGTCGGTTTGTGGGCCGGCGGGCTGCTGGCCGAAGCCCCTGCGTTGCATACTGCGACCTGCCCCGATACCCTTGACTGGGAATCCGCGACGGAGATCGGGCGCGGGATGAAGTACATCCACCTGACGCTTGACGAACCGCGCCGGATGGAGAACTACCTCGTACGGGTCGACCTCCACGCGCCCGGCCTGCGCGTGACGAGTTCCGGACGCGCGTCCAACTGGGGCGAGCCGATGCCGGATTACACGAACAGCGTGATTCTGATCGACGTGAAGCGCCAGCGCACGCGCGAGTTCCTGCAGGAGCACCGGACCCACGGCACCAACATGGTGCTCGCGCTCAACACGTCGCCCTGGGGGCCGTGGTGCCCGCCGTTCACCCACGCGTACGGACGCTTCGCCAGTCTGACCGTCTCCGACGGACGGCGCGTCTCCCGCAGCGAGAGGCGCAACGGCATGCTCGTCATCTACACGAACAACGTCGCCGTGATCACGAACGAACTCGACGACGCGCGCATTCCGTCCGTCGCCGCCGCGCATCCCGGCCACGGCGCGGGCATCATCATGAAGGGCGGCCAACCTCTCGCGCCGGTCAACCCGAAGTCGAAGGCCTGGCGCGGGCTCGCGCCCCGTACGGCGTTCGGCATCTCCGCCGACGGCCGCTGGCTCTACGGCGTCGTGGTGGACGGACGCCAGCCCGGCTATTCGCTGGGGGCGGACATGTACGACCTCGTGCGGATCCTGAAGGCGGCCGGCGCCGTGGACGCGATCAACATGGACGGCGGCGGTTCGGCCACGCTCGTGTGGTGGGACGAGCAGAAGAAGTCGCCGGTGGTGCCGAACCACCACATGTTCTGGAGCTACCGCCCCGTGGCGATGAACATTGGTTTTTTCTTTGAATAGGTCGCGACAAGCGCGACCACTCCCGTTGTTAGCGGAAAATGATGTGGGTGCCGCCGCGCGCGACGCTGGCGTACACGACGCCGTCATGCACGGTCGCCGTGCCTGTGTAACCGCTCGGCACGGCCGCGCCGTTGAGGGTCACGTTCCACTTCGCGCCCGCGAGCGCGTTCGCGGTCACCACCGGCACGCGTACGCCGTTGAGGTCGTCGAGGTCGCCCGTGTAGGGCACGTCGAGCGTCACCACGCCGTCGGCGGGCAGCGTCGCCGCCGTCAGCGTAAGCGGACGCGTCTGGCCCGGCGCGGCCGTGAAGCCGCCGCCCGCCTCGATCGTGGCGCGCGCCACCGTGCCCGTGCCCCCGAGGTGCGCCCCCGCCTGCACGAAGATGTTCGTGGAGTTGAACGTGGCCGCGTCCACGAGCAGCGTGCCGCCGTTCACGCGCGTCGCCTCGGCGTAGTACTTGCCGGGGATGGAGCCGTTGTTCAGCCGCAGCGTGCCGGGTCCGGTCTTCAGCAGGCCCGTGCGGAAGTTCGTCTTGGAGTAGAGTGTGTTGCCGTACTCGGCCCTTCCGTTCCAGCGGTCGGGGAACTTCAGCACCACGCCGATGGTCACGTCTGGGTTCGCATCGCCGGTGATGTCCTCCACGCAGAACTCGGTCTTGCCGTGCTGCTCGGTGTAGTTGCCGTTCGGCACCTGGTAGGAGTCGGACTGCCAACCGAGCGAGAAGTAGCAGACGCCGCCGACGTCCTGGAGATCGTAGGGGCGCGTGCCGTCGAAATGGACACGCTGCGCGAAGATGTACGTGCCCCACGGATGGGCGGCGGCGATGTCGCCGCCGTTGCCGGTGTTGGCGCCGTTGTAGTCGAGCGTCGCGTCGTAGAGGTCGAGGGCCGGAAACGCGGTGCACGAGGTTGCCACCGAGCGGATCGTGCCGTTGGTGACGGCGAAGAGCGGGCTGTTTACCGTGTTCGCCTGCCCGAAGGTATCGTTCGACGTGATCCAAAGCGTGCCGCCGTTGAGGACGAGCGCCACGCGGTTGGGATCGCGCAGGTCGCCCAGATAGGTATTGGTGGGGCACTCGAAGTTGGCCTCGGAGCTGCCCATGCCGCCGCCCATCTTCAACGTGCCCTCGACCACCTCGATGCGGCCCGTGGTGGTGCTGAGCTTGCTGTTGAGCTGGAGGATGCCCGGGCCCGTCTTGCGCATGTTGAGCGGCAGGCCCTTGAGGTTGTAGTTGTAGCCTCTGATGTAGCGCTTGCCGTTCACTTCGTTGAAGGCGTACCACGGCGGC
>JAFRNO010000620.1 GCA_017430155.1 Kiritimatiellia bacterium
ACTCGAGCGTGATGAGCGGCGTGAGGATCTGCTCCGGCACCACGGGAATCGCCGCGCCCGAGATCTTCTTCATGTATTCCTCGGGGCACTTCGAGGTGTTGTTCGTGAGGTAGTAGAACGCGAAGCGCCCGCTCTTCGTCGAGTCGATCACGAACTTGACCGCGGACGGAATCGGGTTCGGGCCCATGAACAGCGTGCCGTCGAGATCGCAGACGAACGCCTTTTTCTTCGAGAGGTCGAATGCCATTTTCACTCCATTCTTTACTTGTCCGAATCGTAGCTGTTGGCGCGGACGTTCCACAGCAGGAGGAACAGCGCCGCGCCCACGCCCGCCACGGCGGCGATCACCAGCACCGGCATGCGCCACCCGCCGCTCGACTGCGCGAGCGAGCCGCACACCTTCCCGCTCACCGCCACGCCGATGTACGAGAAGAGCGAGATGAACCCGATCATCGTGGCGAAGAGCATCCGCCACTGCATGCGGTTGAAGCGACGGTCCGTCGCCGGATCCTCAAAGAGCCGCATCGCGCTTCCCCTTCCAGCCCTCGGTCTCCTTCATCCACTCCTTCGCCTTCGTCCAGTCGAAGGGCGGCTCGCCGTAGAGGAAGTGGTTGCGCAGCGTCTCGCCGTCGCACGCGTACTCGATGAGGATAAGTCCCTGTCCCGCGAACGGGATCTCGCCGAGGCGCGTCTTCGAATTGGCGGCGATCTCGTAGTCGGCGTCGAACAGCACCTTCCCGCTCTCGCGGTCGGTGAACTTCGCGTGGCCCTTCACGGGATGCCGGCTGTCGTTCACGGCCCAGGCCACGTGGTCGTCGCCGACCATCACGAGCTGGTTGCGCTGCACGCTCCGCAGCGCGAAGTACGCCTGCTTCTTGCCGCCGAACCAGTCCACCACCGCGTCGGAGATGATCGGCCAGCCGTCGCGCACGTTCCACCAGATGAGCCCGTTGAAGCGCGTGAACTTGCGGCTGCGGAACACCTCGCAGAACGTCTTCATCGCCTCGGCCTGCACGAACTGGCTCTGGTCCACGAACGTCTCGAGGTCGCGCGCCACGCGCCCGAACATGATCTTCGTCTGGTTCGTCATGAGGTTGTTGCGCGTCGAATGGCGCATCGCGCCGGGCGTGACGGAGGGGTTGCAGGCCTTGATCTGCCACTCGTCGTTCCAGTGGAAGTCGCGGTGCGGGTCCTCGCCCGTGATCTCCTTCCACGGAAAAAGCGCCCCGGGCGTCATCATCTTCTTCAGCGACTCGACGTTCGGGCAGCCGTGGTACCCCATTTCGCTCGCGAACCAGCACGGGCTGTTCGTGTAGAACGGCACCTTGTAGTAGGCGCGCGCGCCCCAGAGGTGGTCCTCGCTCGGCTTCGCCTTGCCGGACACCACGTCCGGCGAGTAGTACGGCGACGAGGGGAGGTAGGGACGCGTGAGGTCGTACTCGAAGAGCACGTCGGGGATCGTCTTGCGCGAGTTGCGGTCCTTGTTCGGGTCGCGGGCGAGCTTGTGGCCCACGAACCAGCGGAACGCGCCGTCGTTCTCGTTGTTGCCGCTCCAGAGCGCGAGGGACGGGTGGTTGCGGTGGCGGATCACGACGGAGAGAATCTCCTCGCGCGTCGCGCGGGCGTAGTCGTCGTCCTGCGGGAACACGCCGCAGCCGGTCATGAAGTCCTGCCACACCATCACGCCGTTCGCGTCGCACCAGTCGAAGAACGCGTCCGGCTCGTACACGCCGCCGCCCCACACGCGCACCATGTTGCAGTTGAGGTCCGCCCACATCTCAAGCGTGGGGATGAGATGCTGCGCGTCGCGGCCGTGGAAGCTGTCGAGCGGCACCCAGTTGGAGCCGCGCACGTAGATCGGCTCGCCGTTCACCTTGAAGAGGAACTGGCCGGGGCGGTCCGGACCGTACACGTCGTCGCGCACGAGTTCGATGGTGCGCACGCCGACCTTGCGCGCGTCGCGCGCGAGGACCGCGCCGTCGGGCCCCACGATCTCGGCCACCGCGTCGTAGAGCGCCGCCTCGCCGCTGCCGCGCGGCCACCAGAGGTCGGCGTTCGAGAGCGTGAAGTCCACCATCGGGTGGTAGGTCACGACCGGACGCTCCTCCTTCACGCGCACCTGGCCGCCACGTGAGAGCGTGCAACGGATGCGGGCGTTGTCGAGCGTGGAGAACGGTGCCTCGAGGCGTGAGCGGAACTTGAAGTCGGCGCGACGCTTCGCCACGTCGAGGTTCTTGATCATCCACACGCATTCGCGGAGGCGCACGGGATCCTCGATCTCCAGCGACACGCTCCGCCACAGGCCCTGCACGAACACGCGCGGGAAGATGTCCCATCCGCCCATGTGCGCCGCCTTGCGGTAGCGCTCGCCGTCCGCGCCCGGCTCGCTCGCGCCGCCCATCTCGCCCACGGTCGCGTACTGCGCGTCGAGAAGCACGGGGCGCAACAGGACCTGCACGGTGTTCGCGCCCTTCTTGAGACGACGCGTCACGTCGAAGCGACGCTCGATGAGCATGTTCTCGGACTCGCCGATCTTCTCGCCGTTCAGGAAGACGTCCGCGAGCGTGTCGATGCCGCCGAACACGAGCACGGCGCGCGCGCCGCTTGCCACGTCCACAGCCGGCGCGTCGAAGGTCTTCGTGTAGAGCCACTGGTAGCCCTCATAGGGACGCAGCTTCAGCACGTTGAGGCCCACCTCCATCGGGGGCAGGACGCCCGCGTTCACGAGGTCGAGC
>JAFRNO010000621.1 GCA_017430155.1 Kiritimatiellia bacterium
GAAGTGTCCGCTGGAATACACGCCGTGCTTCCGACACCAGTCGCTCTGCCGTCCGTACATGGTGCGCCCCCACACCTCGGCGCGGGCGTCGAGGTAGCGGTAGAGGGCGCGGGCCTGGGCGTCGGCGTCGGCGAGCTTGAACTTGAGCGCGGTCAGAAGCTCGCCCGCATCATCGCCGCGCGCGGCCAGCTCCTGCGCGAGCGCCGGACCCCACCATGAGCGGAACTGCGGCTCGTCAAAAAAGAACCCGGGGATCGTGCCGTCCGCGAAGGCCTCTTTGTAGCGGTCGTAGTACGGCTGGTAGTAGTTCGCGATGAACCAGTCCACGGCCTCCTCGTCGAGACCGTTGACGGTCGGGAAGCGGTAGTTGCCGTTCGACGTGAACCACGTGTAGACGATCGTCTTGTCGCCGTTGGCGGCAAGCTCGAAGACGTTCGTTCCGACCTCGCGGACGCGGACGCGCGCGACCTCGTTCTCCACCTTCGCCGGCACCTCCCGGATCGGATAGACAGAGCCCTTCACGTCGCGGCACTGGAACTTCTCGGGAATCGGGTACTTGCCGCCCATGCCCTGGCTCGGCCACCAGTAGTCGTCGAACACCATCATCTTCATGCCGCGCTTCCTGCACGCGTCGAGGACGATGTCGACGTCGCGCCACCAGCCGTCGCGCATCCAGTCGACGTGCGGACGCGACTCGATGGTGAGAACGCCCTGCCCGCTTTCGTCCACGCGCCCGACGTACTCGCGCAGCCGCTCCGGCGTTTCCGTGCCGTGCATCCAGAAGAGCGGCCCCGTGTTCTCGCGCGCCGCGCCCTGCGGCGACCGGAAATTCTCGCGCAGGGAATCTGCGGCGAACGTGGCGCATGACGCGCTGAGAAGCAAAGCCAAGCAAGCGATCTTGTTCATGGTTCTTTTCTTTCTTTTGGCGGAGAGTAAAGCTGACGGCGACCGAAGGCTACCGGACGTGGAATACCGTGAGGGAAAGCGGCGGAAGCGTCTCGACCACCGCGCCGCCGACAACTTTTGCGTCGCCGGAGACCTCCTTGAGCGCCTCGCGGACGAGCGGCGAGTTGCTGGCGTGCGCGTCCGGCCCCGTGAACCATGTCTTACCCGCCCGCGAGACCTTCGTCCCGGCGAGCGCGAGCGTGAACGGCTGGGGCTCCTCCGAGCAGTTCACCGCCTTGAGGACCACCGAGCCGTCCGCGTCGCGCACGGCCGAGACCGCCACGGCGCGGCATGCCTTTCCGTCCTTCGTCTTCATCCAGCGCGACTCCTGGCTGAACGCCAGCACTTCGCGCCCGCGGTTCTCGCTGAAGAGCTTCTGCACGTTCCAGCTGGGGTTCACGAAATTGCCGTCGGTCATCGGATAGATGAGGTTCGGCGTCCACGCCGTGTGCTTCGCGTTCGCAAAGAGCGGCGCGTAGGCGGCGAGCTTCACCACGTCCGCGTTGCGTTCGAGTCCGCACATGAACGCCGCCTCGCCGATCGCGGCGCGGAGGTCGCCCCAGCGTCCAACGTCCCGCGTGACGGCGTACTCGCCCACGAACACCTCGAACTCGCCGCGCGGGTAGTCGTCGTAGAGCTTCGCCCCGGCGGACATGAACCAGTCGGGGCTTCTGTAGTAGTGCTCGTCGCGGATGTGCTGCGGACGCCCCTTCACCGTGCCGTGCCACACGTCGGACACGATCTTGATCTCCGGGTACTTCGCCCGCACCGCGTCGTGGATGAGCGCATAGCGCTCGTAGTACTTCTCGCCGCCGTTCTCGTTGCCGATCTCGAGATACTGGAGGTTGAACGGCGCGGGATGTCCGTTCGCCGCGCGCGCCGCGCCCCATTTGGAGGTCACCGGGCCGTTCGCGTACTCGATGCAGTCGAGCGCGTCCTGCACGAACTCGTCCATCTTGTCGAGCGGCACCGTCTCCTTGTGGCTCATGCCGCAGTTGATGCAGAAGAGCGCCTTGGCGCCGAGCTCCTCGCAGAGGACGAGGTATTCGTGGAAGCCGACTCCGTTCGCCGACCAGTAGCCCCAGAGATTCCACTGCGTGCGGCGGTCCCACACGTTGCCGATCGTCTGCTTCCAGCGGTACGCCTCCGCCATCGTGTTGCCCTCCACCCAGCAGCCGCCGGGGAAACGCACGAAACTCGGCTTCAGCGCGGCGAGGCGTTCCATGAGGTCCTTGCGGAAGAGTCCGCTCGTGCCGTACGTGTCGCAGGGGAAGAGCGACACGCAGTCGAGGTAGAACGTCCCTCCCCGCGGCGCGGTGAAGACGAGCTTCGCGTCGGGATCGTTTCCCTTCGCCTCAAGCGTGAGGCCAAACGTCTTCCACTCCGGTCCGACACCGTCGATCGAACCGGCGGCGAACGTCTTGCCCAGCGACTGGAGCGCGACATCGACGCGCCCCTTCACGTCGCCGCGCAGCGCGACGGAAAGCCGGTACTTCGCGCCGTCCTTCACGGCGATCCCGAAGTAGCCGTCGTTCGCGACGCCGCCGCCGGGGAGCGCATCGACGCGGCCGCAGTTGCGGTTTCTCCCGGAGAGGGGCTTCGAGGAGTCGCGCTCGACCGTGGCATGGCCAACGGTGCTCCAGTAGCCGATCGTCTTCTGCTTCCGGCACTCCACCTGCCCGTCCTCGAAGCTGCGGTTACGGACAAGCTCGGCGTACACGCCGCCGTCAAGCGAGAGGTCGATGTCCTCGAAGAAGATGCCCCACATGTCCTCCGAAACGGGGAAGCGCGCCTTCGACGGATCGACGACGACCTTGTTCTCCCGCGCGTCGAAGACGACCTCCGGCACGTCCTGTCCGGCGAAGAGATTCACGCCGTCGAGCTTCATCGTCACCTTGTCGCCGACAACCGACACTTCAAGGTCGTACCAGCGTCCGGTCTCGATCGGCTTGAAAGCAGCCGCGTCGAGGCGGCGCGGCGTCGCGAAGTCGTACGCGCCCTTCGTTTCGATCGCATGCGCCGTGTTCATCCAGCCGCCGTAGTTCGCGTAGATGCACTGCTCGGGCGACCGTTCGCGCACGTGGACGATGAACCCCTCCTTGCCGGCGAGCGTGCGGGCCTTGGCCTTAAACGTGTAGTCCGTCCACGACTCCTCGCCGAACACGAGGGCCGTGTCGCTGGTCGAGACGTCCTTCTGGCGCAATACGCCGTCGGCAACCTCCCACTTGCCGGCCTTCGGGCCGCATTTTGCGGGATCCGGGAACCCTTTCCAAAGCGTCCGCCCGTCCGCGGCGGTCACCGAGATGTCCTTGAACTCGGCGGAGGTCAGCCACGTATGCAGCGCAACGCGTCCGCATTTCGCGCCCTCGGCGGAAACGCCGCCGGAAACGAGCGACACGGCGGCCACCCAGAAGAGAGACTTGAAGGTGAGATGTTTTTTCATGCCGAGAATTATACACGAAACCGGCGACTTAATCAATCAGCCATGTCAGCTGGACTATCCTCAAACAGTAAAACGGCTGGCGCGCCGACCGCACGTCAAGATCACACGCGCAACGACCCGCGTGCCCTTGGCGCACAGGGAACACGGTACCATGCTGTTGGATGAACGAGCAGAAAACCCGCCCTGGAGATGCCATTTTCCACGACGTAAAGACGGCGCATTTTTTGATTTTTCCGAAAGCAGCGGTTAGATTATGGTATAATGCTCACGCTTTGGGATCATTGTTGTCCGGGTGGACATAGATGCGGCCCTTGCAAGAAACCGAGAAAAAGGAATATCATGACGACCGCTAACAAGCCTGCCGTCAAGGCAATGGCAACGGCAATCGCCACCGCACTCTGCGCCCAATTGGCTTACGCCGCAACCCCGACCGCCGTCTGGGATTGCGCCGTCTCGGGCCAAGAACTCAACACCACGCAAGGAGGGGCGTCCATCACGCTCAACGGCAACTCCATTGTTGACGGGAAGATAGTCATTGGCAGCGGCACCTATGGCTCATATATTCAAATGCCTGTAAGTACGAACAAAGTATCCGTCCTCGTCAAGTACTCCAACGGCGCAGTGTTCAATGAGGGTGTCACAGGGAACATCTTCTTGGCGACAGTCCTTGACTCGACAAACAACGAATTGGGTATTCTGAATAAAACTGATTATCCGGACTACATGGGGTTTTACTATATTCAAAGCGGAAGTTTGAATTGGGAAGGATTTACGCCATTCATACCAGAAAATGGTTATATACTATTTTCCTATGGAACATATCCTGAAGGATTGCGCTTCTCCTCGGGCACAACGATTTCTGGCATGACTTACAAAGATAAATCCGGCTATCGTTTCAGCAGCAACAACCAGACCATACAGAAAGTGTCCATCGGAGGAAGTTCACAGTACACTCCTGGTTGGAAAGGTCTTACCATTGAGAAAGTGGCGCTCTTCGTTGGCGAGGCGTTGTCCGCTACGGATGTTGCCGACTACAAGTTTCCTTCGCAGGCCAATATGATCGACTCGGATGTGACCGTGTCGGAACTCAACACAAAGTTCGGCACGGCTCAGGAAATCTACGTGTATCTTGCCGATGGCGTGACCATAACCGGCGACACGCCCTTCAACGCAACGACCGTCCACTTCATCTGCGAAGGTTCCTTCAACATGACACCGCCTGCAAACAACGAGGCCGCGTTCGATTTTTCCGAAGTCGCGGGCCGGCCCGTCCTCGTCTATAGCGCGGTGCCGTCCGTCAGCGGCACAAAATTCACCTCAAACGTCATACCCTCGTTCGTCACCGACCCAGCGCAATGGACGGGCACCATCTATATTTCAAGCGCCACGGTCACGGACTTCACCTCTAATCTCTACGGCAATGAGTCGTCCGTCGTCAGGATCGGCAATGTGTCCGGTTGGCTTCGCGCCCCAGGCAACTACGCCTTCACCAACACCGTTCCCGTGGAGCTCGCCGGCACGTTGACGCTCAACAACGGCAACTCGGCCAACGATGGCAATCCCTACCGCTGCACGGTGTTCAGAAAACTTTCTGGTGGAGGAATGATATACGCAGATGCGAATGCGAACAAGACGGTAGTCGTCATCCAAGATGCTTCTGAATTCACGGGTAATATCGGGTTGAATGGTAAACTCATCGTGTTCGGCGATGCGATGCCCTCTTATTCCGACAATGACAAGTTCGAAGGCATGACTGCGAGCATTTGGGTAATGGAAGGCGCATCCGTGACGGCGCAGCCTGCCTCTGGCAACTGGTGGGCGATCGGCGGAATCAAGGTCGCCGGCGAACTGCGCGCCGCGAACCTCGACAAATTCGGCGGCGGCACGTACATCACCACGTCCGACACCGGCGTGTTCACGCTCACCAGCACAGGTAACGGAGTTGAATCCGAAACCGACACAAGCTACGCCCGCATCACCGGCACGGGAGCGCTCAAATACGAAGGAACTGGCTGGCGTGCGCTGTCCACCAACAACTTCCCAACCACCATGACGCTCATTGACGAGCAGGCGGGCGCCCTTCTGCTCTCCCGCGCGCAGACCTACACCATCGGCAGCCTTGCCGGATCAAAGGACATTCAGGGCAACTGGGGCAGCGGCGACCGCTACCTGCGCGTTCTGCAGGCGAAGGACACGGAATGGTCCGGCACGATCGCGCCCGATTCCTACGGCGA
>JAFRNO010000622.1 GCA_017430155.1 Kiritimatiellia bacterium
CCGGGCGCGAAGCCGTCGCGCGCGTCGAGCGTGCGCGCCACGTGCAGGTTCACGTTCACGTAGATGCCGCGCTTCTTGAACTGCGCGAGCAGGTAGTCCTGGCGGTCGCGCCGCTCGGCGTCGAACTGCCGGCGCGTGCGGAAGTCCTCCGTGAGGATGCCCTGCTCGTGCGGCAGCATGAACGTGCCGTAGGAGCTGTCGAAGTAATGGAGACGCACGCAGTTGATGCCGAATCGAGCGAGACGCGCGGCGAGGCGCTCCGCCTCCGCGTGCGTGGGGAAGTTCGCGGGGCCGGTGAGGTTCGTCGCATGCAGGCGCACGCGCCCCTTGTCGTTCACGAAGTGCCCGTCCTTCACGCGGATGCGCCCGTGCTTCCCGGCGGGCGCCTCCAGCAGGTGGCTCATGTTCACCACGTTCTCGGGCGCGTCGTACGACGGCACGAACGGGAACATCCCGTCGTCCGCCGCCCACGCCATTCCGGCCGCCAGGGCCACCACCGCCATCATCTTCGTTTTCATATTTCCACCTCATTTCTTGAAACGGCGTTATTATACCAAAAACTACGCTTCATGCGCGATGCGCATCTTAAGGAAAACCCTGTATTCCGCACATCAAGGCAAATCCTCACCTATTTGCGTTTTTATAAAATAGGTGAGGATTTTTGTCCGCCCGAGAATCCTCACCTATTTGCGTTTTGATGAAATAGGTGAGATTCAGCCGTTACCGGAAGATAATTGCCGTGCCGCTGAAGATTGACATCTGGAGGGACTTGCCGTCGGACGAGACGAAGAACTTCACCTTGGGCGAATCCGACCACGAGGCGAGGTTCTCCACGCCTTCGAACGACCCCGCGCGCATGAGCGTGTACGTGCCGCCCGTGAACGTGGTATTCACCGTTATGTCCGTGCCGAGCGCGATCGTCCCCTCCGCCGTCAGCACGGGCGACGTTCCGTCGCCGAACTCCAACGTCGCACCGTCGGCGATGCCAAGCGTTCCGAACCCGGTGACCGAACCCGTGAAGTCCGCGACGTCCGACGTCGTGAGGCAGGCGTTCGTCGCGATCGCCACCGTGCCGCCGCCTGCAAGCGACGAGACGGTCTGCTCACCGACTTCCACGGACAGCTTCGCCCCCGCGTCCACCGTGAGCGGCGTGCCGACCGGAAGAATGCGCTGGTTTCGCGTCTGTTCGGCCCGCAGAGCGGCCCGCACCTGCGTCCGCGTGAACGCGGCCGCGTACACCTTCACTTCGTCGAGACGTCCCTTGAACGGATGCGTCAGGTTCGTGGGCTTCACCCCCAAGTAGAATGTGCCGTCTGCCGTGCGCACGTTCGTGAACGCCCCCGCGCTGCTGCAGGTCCCGACGGTCTGCCCGTCGGCGTATGTCGTCACGCCCTTTGCCGGATCGTACACGATGGCGAAATGATGCCACCGCAGTTCGTCGGGCGCGGAGGGATACAGCAGGATGTCCTTGTTGGTGCCGTTGTCTATGGCGTTGTTGTCGCTCTTCTTCATGTAGAGGCGCGGACGCCATGGCAGGTCGTATCTGTAGGCGATCATAAAATCAATCGCACCGGCGCCCGGATCGCCCCAAGCGACGAAAGTGGGATAAGTCGCGCCGCTTGCCGCATCCTTCGCGCCGTTTTGCAGCCAGAATGTCAACGTCATCGGTTCGCCCGCTGCGGGAATCGCCGACGGAAGCGGCGACGCCGAAAGGTAGCTGAGCGCCGACGCGTTGAATGTCAGCGCCTTGCCTCCGAGCGGTGAATCTTCGCACGTCAAGGTGCCCGTGGCCGTCAGGTCGCACCCGTTGCCGGACGAGTCCTTGCCGGGATTCGCCGCGTCCTCGAACGCATAATGCAGCACCGGTTCAGGGAGTTTCATCTGTGGCTTCGCGCGGGCGTACAGCGTCTTCACCGCATCCGCGTCCAGCGCATGTCCGTAGATGCGCACGTCGTCCATGTCGCCGTCGAAATAACGTTGCGCATTGTTGGCGATGGTGCCGAAGAACGAGCCGATGTGCAGTCTGCTGTCTGCCTGGAAGTTCATCGCTCCCGCCTTCGTCGTCGACCAAGTCTGCTCGCCGTCCACGTACACGCGATAGGTCGCCCCCTCGCGCACGGCCACGTAATGGTGCCACTCGCCGACGGGCGACGCGGACGTCGATGGAATCCCCGTGAAGTCGTGCGTACTGCCCCAGTGCGCCAGCACGAGCTTCCGGGTGGAGAAGTCCTGAAAGCGGAACTGGATCTCCTGATAGGCCGTATCGTTCTTCTTGCCGAACGAGAGGAACGACGCTTGCGACGGACAGCTGGCGGACGGCTTCGCCCACACGCTCAGCGTGTAGTCGGAGTTCCCGTACATCTCCGCCGTGCTGCCCACCTCGCCGTTCAAGTCCTGCTTGCTCGCCGCCACGAAGCGCGCCACCCAGCCGCCGCGCGCCTCGTCCCACACGCGCGTCGCGCCGGCGACCGCGAGCGTGCGTCCGTTGCCGGACGAGTCGATGCCGAGGTTCTCGTCCTCAAAGTCATAGGCCGCGAACGGCGCATCGGGCGCACCGAGCGCAAGCGTGCCCGCCTTCACGCGCGTCGAGCCCGTGTAGGAGAGCGGTCCCGTGAGGATCAGCCGCGTCGCCGCGCCGTCCTTCACGAACGACGCCGCGCCGCCAACGTCCGCCGCGTA
>JAFRNO010000623.1 GCA_017430155.1 Kiritimatiellia bacterium
AAGAGCGTTTCGACGCTGTGCGCGGCTTCGTGCACGCCGCCGGCTTCGTCTCGCCCGCACCGCTCGGGCTCATTCAGGACGAGACGGCGCGCCGCCTCTTCGCCGTGCACGCCCTCTTCCCCCTCCAGTTCCTCGGTTGGCTCGCGAAGCGCCCGAACCATGCGGACGGCGCGGCCGCCGTACTCGTCTCGTCGCTCGCCGCACACGAGGGCGACTGCGGGAACGCCGCTTACGCCGCCGCCAAGGGCGCTGTGGAGGGACTGCTCCGCCCGGCCGCCGCCGAACTCGCACCGCGCGGCGTGCGCGTGAACGCCGTCGTACTCGGCGTCGTCGACACGCCAATGGCGCGGAACTCCTGGATGGCTCGCTGCACGCCCGAGCAGCTCGACGCCCGGCGCGCGCGCTACCCGCTTGGCTTCGGCACGCCGGAGAAGGTCGCGGACGTCATCGACTTCTTCCTCGGCGAGGCGTCCGCGTGGATCACGGGACAGTGCCTCGTGGCGGACGGCGGACACCAACTAACCTAAGCGGGAGACGGCATGAAGGACCTCATCATCATCGGCGCGGGCGGATTCGGACGCGAGCTCTTCAGCGCGGCGCGCGAGGCGGTCGGCTTCGGCGAGCAGTTCCGCGTGAAGGGCTACCTCGACGCCAACCCCGCCGCCCTCGACCGCTTCGCCGGCTATCCCCCCATCCTCGACGCGCCCGAGCGCTACGCCCCCCAGCCCGACGACGTGTTCATCACGGCACTTGGCAACATCGCCTCGCGCAAGCGCTGTGTCGAGCTGATCGAGGGCCGCGGCGGCGCGTTCATCTCCGTCATCCACCGGTCCGCCTCGCTCGGACAGAACGTCATCGTGGGCCCCGGCTCGTTCATCGCGCACAACGTGGTGCTCACGGTGGACATCTCGGTGGGGCGCCACGCGGACATCTTCCACGGCACGGAGATCGGGCACGACTCAACCGTGGGCGACTTCGCGCACGTCTACTCGCTCTGCTCGATCGGCGGCAACGTGAAAATCGGCGACGGCGCGGCGGTGTATCCCGGCGCGCGCATCATCCCCAACCGCACCGTCGGAGACGGCGCGGTCGTGGGCATCGGCAGCGTGGTGCTGCTCAACGTCAGGCCCGGGACGACGGTGTTTGGCAACCCCGCCGCCCCGAAGGTCCTGCCTTAGCTGAATGTCTGGCCGAGGTGATAGCCCGTAAGCACGGGCTCGTCGTGGCTCAAATCGAACGAGAACACCTGCGTCATGGTGAATTTGCCCACTGTAAAATCCCCTTGGCCTTTTTCGGTGTCTTGATAAGGAAGACCGAGCGTACCATCGTGGGTGGTTGTGAGTGTTGCCTTCTTACCGTCCGGAGAGATGTCCAGCTTGTGGTCCATGTGATCGATCGTGTGCGTGAAGCTGCCACCAACAACCATGTTGGCACCTTCCACGCCCTGCAGGCTGAGCCCCTCGTCCGCCCCCGTCCCCTGATGCACGAGAGCGAGGGAGACAGCGCTGGGGATCTTGAGAAGGATGTCCGCGAGAAATTTCCGGTGCAAGAGCGTTGTCACGGCGCGCTCGGTTTCAGAGAAAATCTCTTCGGAGCCTTCGAGATGTGGGTTGTTGTCAGGCCGGACTCGCTCTTTGATCAAGCTTTTCACATATTCCGCGACAGCGCTGTCCAATTCCTCCGCGCGCGAATCGCCGGGAGCGAATTTGCGGACAGGAAGAAGTTCCTGGTAGATACGCCTAGCGTGGGTCTCGGCCTGTGGTTCAGTTTTGGGATCGGCAAGGAATGCCATGACACTTCTGGCAAAAATCGTCTCTTTGGGCATCTCAAGTAAGGGCGAACCCTTTGGTAAGTAAAGAGGATCTGCGAGACGGGTGTAAAGATCCAATGCCCTCTGGCTGTCATAACCCAGGGTCACATCTCCAATGCCCCTAAACCCAAAACCTTTCCTTGCCTCTCGCATCGTTGCTATATTAGTTACTTCATGTATCGTCTTCTGCCGTTCAAACTCATCTTTCTCTTTGATAGCCTGTCCCTCTTTCTCTTTGATAGCCTGTTCCTCTTTCTCTTTGAGGACTTGATAGATTGCATCGTTGACAGCCATAATTCGGCGCGCTGTAAGAGGTCTCCCCTTGTTGTAGTCGTTCATCATCATCGCTTTTTTGACGGGTTCGGGAATGTTTCCTTCAAATATGCCTTTCACGGAATCCATGAAAAGCGCACGAACGTCGTTGTTTGCTTTCTTGTTGTCTGCTGACCGCCGGATGGCATAGACTCTGTCGTCAGTCGCGGCCTTGATGCACGACGAGAGATGGCCGTCGATTTGCCCTGGATTATCCAGGCGGGCAATGGCCTTCTCCTTCCCTTCGGCCAGCTTCTCTTCTGCAAACTCTCTAAAAATCGTGAACTGGTTGACGGCTGTTTGTACAGGCATGAGCTGTGGCATTGTTTTTCTCCTTTTTAAATGGTTTTCTGTGCTGTTTACGTGAGAGAGGGAAGAAGGTTACAGATTTTTTGGCCCTCTGACTTTTTCGCGGAGGGTCTGGAAGAGGACGTAGAGCCCCGGCACGAGGACGATGCCGAGCACCGTGGCGGCGAGCATGCCCGCGAACGTGGTGGTGCCGATCGCGCGGCGGCTGCCCGCGCCCGCCCCCGTGGCCCACACGAGCGGCGCCACGCCGAGCACGAACGTGAGCGCCGTCATGAGCACGGCGCGAAGGCGTTCGCGCGCGCCCGCGAGCGCGGCCTCCAGGATGCCGAAGCCGTCGCGCTCGTGCCGTTCCTTCGCGAACTCCACGATGAGGATGGCGTTCTTCGAGGAGAGGCCGATCAAAAGCACGATGCCGAGCTGCGCGTAGATGCTGAGGTCGAGCCCCGCGATCTTGAGCCCGAGGAGCGCGCCGAGCACGGCCGTCGCCACCGAGAGCATCACGGGGAGCGGGACCGTCCAGCTCTCGTACTGCGCCACGAGGAAGAGGTAGCCGAAGAGGATGGCGAGGATCAGGAGCGGCAGCGCCGTGCCGCGCGAGCGCATCTCGTGGAAGGTGAGGCCGGCCCAGTCGTAGCCGTAGTCGGGCGGCAGCTTCTCGTTGAGGATGCGGATCACCTCCTCGCGGCAGTCGCCGGCGAGGACGCCCGGGGCGGGCGTGCAGAGGATCGTGCAGTAGACGTACTGGTTGCGGCGGTAGATCACGCGCGGGCCGAGCTTCTCCTCGAAGGAGACGAGCGCGCTCACCGGCACCATCGCGCCCGTCTCGGAGCGCACGTAGAGCCCGCGCACGGCCTCCACGTCGGCGCGGCCCGTCCAGTCGGCCTGCACGGTCACGCGGTTCACCTGCGTGCCGAGGTTCACGTCGTTCACGTAGAGCGAGCCGAGGTAGGTCTGGAGCGTCGAGTAGAGCGTGGCGAGCGGCACGCGGAGGTACTCGCACTTCGCGCGGTCCACCTCCAGGTGCAGGTGGGGCGTGTCCGCATGGTAGCCGCACACGGCGCTCTCGATCAGGGGGGAGGACCGGAAGGACTCCGACAGGGACTTCGCGACGCGGGCGAGGCGGATGGGGTCGGCGTCGCCGAGCGAGAAGATGGCCGGCTCGATGCCGCCGATCGCGCCGAAGCCCGGGATCGGCGGCGGCGCGAACGCACGCGTCACGAGCATCGGGAGCGTCGAGTTCGTCTCGTTGATGCGCGTGCGCACGGACTGCACCTCCAGGTCCTGTCCTGGACGCTCGTCCCACGGCTTGAGGCGCACGGTCATCATCGCCTGGTTCTCGCCGCGTCCGCCGATGCGGCTCATGCCAGCCGTGAGCAGGATCGACTCCACGCCCGGCACGCCCCGCATGCGCGTGACGGCCTCGCCGCACGCCTGCGCGGTGAGCGACCGCACGCAGCCCTCGGGCAGGTTGGCGTCCACCATCACCGTCCCCTGGTCCTCGTGCGGGATGAACGCCTGCGGGATCGCCTTCGCGGTGGCGATCGCCCAGAAGACGAGGAGGAGGAACACGAGGGAGAGCAGCACGACGTGGCGCGCGAAGACGCCGGACGCCCACACGTAGACGCGCCCCGCGCGGTCGAGGACCGCGTCGAAGAGCCGGAAGAGGACGAACTTCTTCCGGTCGGCGGGCCTGTTCCTGAGGAGCACGGTGCAGAGGGCGGGCGAGAGGGTAAGCGCGCAGACCGTGGAGAAGATCACCGCCGTGGAGAGCGTGACGGCGAACTGCTGGTAGATCTTGCCGGTGAGTCCGCCGAGGAAGGCGACGGGCACGAAGATGCCGAGCAGCACGAGCGTGGTGGCGATCACGGCGCCCGTCACGTCCTGCATCGCCTGGATGGCGGCCTCCTTCGGGTTGAGGCCCTCCTGCATGAGCGTCTGGACGCGCTCCACCACCACGATCGCGTCGTCCACCACGGTGCCGATCGCGAGGACGAGTCCGAAGAGCGTGAGGATGTTGATGGAGTAGCCGAGCGCGGCCATGAGGGTGAAGGTGGAGAGGAGCGACACGGGGATGGCGATCACGGGCACGAGCGTGGCGCGCAGGTCCTGGAGGAATATCCAGCAGACGAGCGCGACGAGGGAGAGCGTGAGGAAGAGCGTGAAGACGATCTCCTTCAGGCAGGCGCGCACGTAGTCCGTGGTGTCGTAGGGGATGAGCCATTCGAGGTCGCCGGGGAAGCGCGTGGCGAGGCGGGCCATCTCCTCGCGGATGAGGTTCATCGTGCGGATCGCGTTGCCGCCCGGGAGCTGGTTGAGCTCCACGGAGATCGAGACGTCGTTGTTGAAGGTGTTGTAGTGCGTGTAGCCCTGCTCGCCGAACTCGGCGCGCGCCACGTCCTTCAGGCGCACGAGGCCGCCCTTCGCGTCGCGGCGGACGATGATCTCGCCGAACTCCTCGGGCGTGTGGAGGCGCCCCTTCGCGATGAGCGTGAGGATGCGCGCGTTCTTGTCCGGCGCCGGCGACGAGCCCACCGTGCCGAGCGAGGCCTGCACGTTCTGCGCCTTGATGGCGGCGACGATCTCCTCGGCGTTGATGCCCTGGGCGGCGCAGCGCTTGGGGTCCAGCCACACGCGCATCGCCATCTTGGGTCCGTGGATCGAGGCGTCGCCCACGCCGGGCACGCGCAGGAGGGCGGGCTGCACCACGCCGTACATGTAGTCCGACACCTCGATGCGGTTGAGCTTGCCCGTCTTCGAGCGGAGCGTGAGGATGCCGAGCTGGTCCTCCGAGGCGCAGCGGATGCGCAGCCCCGTGGCCTTGATCTCGGCGGGGAGCTTCGTGAGCGCCTGCTGCACGCGGTTCTGCACCTTCATGAGCGCCACGTCGCGGTCCGTGCCGACCTCGAACGTGATGCCGAGCGAGTAGGTGCCGTCGTCGGAGCAGGAGGACGCCATGAACAGCATGTCCTCCACGCCGTTCATCTCGTCCTCGAGCGGCGAGGCGACGGTGTTCATCACCTCGGTCGCGTTCGCGCCGGGGTAGGAGCAGTTCACCACGATGCGCGGCGGCTGCACCTCCGGGTACTGCGCCACGGGCAGCTTGAAGAGCGCCACGGCGCCGGCGAGGGTGAGGACGATCGAGACGACGCCCGCGAAGCGCGGACGCTCGATGAAGAAGCGGGAGAACGGGTGCAGGGCGTCGATCGCGGCACGGATGCTCAGCTTCACGGCGCCCCCCTCAGTTGAACTCCGACGCGGGGACGACCGTCACCTTCATCCCCTCGCCCAGCTTGTGGACGCCCTGCACGACGATCCGCGCGCCGGGCTCCACGCCCTTCACCACGCGCACCTTGCCGTCCGCGCGCAGGCCGGGCTCGATCTCGCGGAACGACACCGTGCCGTCCTCGTTGTACAGCCACACGCCCGTCGCGGACCCGCTCTTCGCCACGGCGAGCGCCGGCACCACCGGCACCGGCTTCGGGTCCGCCTCGTCGGCGAGCACGGTGACGTAGGCGTTCGGCACGAGCAGGCGGTTCGCGTTGGGGAAGTGCGCGCGCACGAGGAGCGTGGCCGTCTCGGTGCTCATCTCGTTGTCGGAGAACGCCCACTTGCCGCTGGACGGATAGATCGCGCCGTCAGCGAGGCGCAGGCGCAGCCGGCGCGTGTCGCCCACGCGCGCGCCGCCCCACGCGAGGTAGGCGCGGTCGGTGATCGGGAACGTCACGCGCACCGGGTCCATCTGCACGATGCGCGCGAGCGCGCCCTTCGACGGCGACACGAAGTCGCCCGCATGCATGAGTGTCTTGCCGATGCGTCCGGAGATGGGCGCGTAGATGCGCGTGTGCTTCATGTTGAAGGCCGTGCTCGCGAGCTTCGCCTCCGCCTGGGAGACGGCCGACTTCGCGGAGCCCAGCGCGGCGCGGTCGGACTCGAGGCCCGTCTCCGCCGCGTCCATCTCGGTCTGCGTGATGCCGCGCGCGTCCGCCGCCTTCAGGCGCCGCAGGAGGCGCTCGGCGCGCTCCACCGCGGCCTCGGCCTGCACGACCTTGCTCTTGGCGGACGCCACCTCGGCCTTCGCGACGCCCTGATCGGCCGCATAGCGCTCGTCGTCGATCACGAAGAGCAGGGCGCCGGCCTTCACCTCGTCGCCCTCGGCGAACTTCACCTCCTTGATGTAGCCCTCGATCTGCGGGAGGATGTCCACCTCCTGCACGGGCTCCACGTGTCCCACGAACTCCTCGGGCGGGTTGAACTTCTCGGACGCCACCTCGTCCACGGCCACGAACGTGGCGCGCGACGTCATGCCGCGCGGCACCGGCGCGGAGACGCCCCAGAACGCATGCGCGAACCAGCCCAGCGCGGCGCACGCGCCCCCCGCGCACAGATAGACGACCAGGGCCGCCGCCTTTGACGCCGCGCCCACCGCTTACTTCCTCGGCGCGGGAAGTTTCAAGGCCTGTGCGACGCCGACTGAGAAGGCCTTCCCCATCGACATCATGCCCCAGTCGTTCGGATGGCAGCCGTCCACGGTACCCTCGAGGTCGCCCGTGTACATGCCGTCCTTGGGCAGGTAGACGAGGTCCTTCCACCCCTCCGCGACGAGCTTCTCGTAAAGCGCCTTGATGAACACGTCCTTCGCGCACGGCGGACGGCAGTACACGTCGCACTGCTCCGCCATCACGATCGGCACGCCGGGGCGCTTCGCGCGCAGGTTGCGGATGAACGGCTCGTAGCGCTCCTTCACGAGTCCGTCGTGCATGTTCCAGAGGCAGTCGAGCACGTAGCAGCTCGCGTCGATCGCCGCGAGGTGCTCGCTCATCTCCATCTCCATCTTGCCGGAGCCGGAGAAGCCGAGGTTGACGATCGGCACGTCGAGCGTGCGGCCCACGATGCTGGGGAACGCGAGGCCCGGACGCGACGCGCAGCCGCCGTGCGTGATCGACGTGCCGTAGAACACGACCGGCTTCGTCACGCCGCTCGCCCGCGGCGGCAGCGCCTCGATCTTCGAGCCCGGCTTCACGCCGAGCGCGAACGACTGGATGCCGTTGTAGAGCGGCAGGTTCACGAGGCACGGCGCGCCCGGTTTCCACGCCACGCTCACCGTGCCCGTCGGCCACGCGTTGCCTGCGCCGGGACGGATGCGGCCCGTCTTCACGTAGCGCCACTGGCCGTCGTCCCCCTGCTGGTACACGTCGATGCCGCTCATGCCCGTGGCGGGCATGTGGTCCATCTCGAGGCCACGCCCCGTAGGCACCCAGCGAAACGAGAGCGTGGGCGAGTCCGTGCGGAAGCGGAACTGCATTCCGGCCGAGTGGCACTTCATCCCGCGCACGCCGCCGTTCACCGCCGTCGTGACGTTCCGCGGCAGGCGGTCGTAGAAGCGGTCCACGTCCGTGAACATCTTCCCCTCGAGCGGCAGGTAGCGTCCGTCGAGCCACTGCACGCCCTTCTCCGTAACCGAGTTCTCCAGCGCCATGCGCGGATCGTATTTCGCCGCGTCCGCCACGGCGGACAGCGCAACCATAACGGCGGCCGAAGCCACCACAACGCGTTTGCATTCAAACATGATTTCTTCTCCTCAAAGTTGTTTGCGTCAATTATACCCGCCTGCCGCGCCGAGGTCAAGCCCATCTTGCCCGTTACGGCAGAACCGGGATTGCCAACGCATTGTTTATGGGAAACAACTTGAACAACTGCAAGTACAACTTTCTTTTGGCGCACGGGCTAACTCGCCCGTGCCCCAGTGCGACCCATCCCCCACCGGCGCCTCTCTCGCCGGGAGCGCCGCGCTTAAGAAATTTCTCCTAAGGCTATTGACCCGACTACGCCAATGGCGTATAATGCGGGCATGATTTGCGATGATGCGAGAGATTGTGAAGGAGTTCAAGAATGAACAAGAAGAACTTTGACCTGCTACTTGAAAGCATGCGCGAAGGCGCACAAATCCTTCGGGGGAAGCGTGCTCCTTCTCGCCGCTTCACCATAGACAAGAAAGAGGACGTACAGTTTGTACGCCAGACGTTTCACGCAAGCCAAGACGCCTTTGCAAAGTTCATGGGCGTAAGCGTGAGCACGTTACGCAACTGGGAACAGGGGCGCCGCCGCCCGACAGGCGCAGCCCGCGTGCTTCTCACGATTGCCTTGCGCCAGCCTGAACTCTTCCGTGCAACCGTTCAGGAAGATTGCCCCGAACTGGCATTCCAATAACTTCCCAACAGTCATCTCCCCCATCCGGTAGGGCGCGCGCCTCGCGCGCGCCGTGCGAGCGGCCGCGCATGTCGCGTCCGTATGGAGAGCCGCCATCTTGGCGGCGCGCTCGCCCAACACGCCGCCTACGGCATCTCCACCTTCACCTTGAAGAACCGATGGGCGGTGTTCGTGGGACACACCCACGCCGCGTCCGTCAGGTTCGTCTTGCCCCAAACGGTATACACCCGCACCTCGCCGTTGGTGTTGAGGTTGGGCGTCCACGAAACATACGGCACATCGTTGGTGAGTGAGATTACGGCACGTAGGAAATCATCGGGGTCCGTGGGGTCTGTCCCCGCCACGTAATCCTGCCACACGGCCATCTGCCATCCGATTGCATCCGGCTTCCCGCAGACTGTTCCGCGCCCTTGTGTAATCCATTCCTATCTATCATCTCCGTCACCCGCACCTTCACATGAAGTCTTTCTTAGTCGTTTTATGATTGCCAACCATGCTTTTGCAACTGCGGCCTTAGACTTGACATAGCAATCATACGTCTTGAGCTTTGCCACCGTCGTTACAATCATCGTGTACTGTGGAGACGCTTTTACCTGCGCCAACTTGCCTTTTTTGTTTAGACACCATATTGTCGCCGCTATTCCAGCAATAACAACGAAAAAGCATAAGAATACGCCACCACTTCCCGCGCTGTAGAACTTGAACGTTGTACCTTTTGGAAATTCCGTTCCGTTCAGTTCGGCTTTGTATGATTTTGGGATGTACGCGACCTTGAGAGCCTTGCAGTCCATAAAGGCGTATTCGTCAATTTTCTTTATGCCAGCCGGAATCTTGATTTCCTTCAAGTGCGTACAACGCGCAAAGGCGCTTCGCCCGATTTCTTCCAGTTGCTTCGGCAATGCAAGTGTTTTGATGTTTCGGCATCCTCTGAAAGCCATAACGCCAATTGACTTTATGCTATCAGGCAACGACACGCTGACAAGTCCCTCCATATCCATGAAAGCCTTCTCCCCGACAGCCACCGCACCCTCGTGTATGACGACTTCGGAGATTGGGCAGTTGTTGAACACATGCCTGAAGCGCACATCGCACAACGACGCCGGTATTGTCGCTTTCCTTATCTGGCAGTTTGCGAATGTCGCACTGTCGAGATCCCCTCTAGTAAGAAAACCCAATGACCACGCCTGTCCAAAGTTCGTAACGGTTGACGGTATCACAACTTCAACAATCTTCGCTCCGTTGAACGCAGAATCGCACAAAGCTTCAATTCCTTCCTCGAGAATCACCTCGGACAGTTCCGATTCTTCCCAATCAATACAAAACACACCCATTCCGACTCTCTTTACGCTTCCGGGTATCTTGACCTTCTTGAGCGATCTGCAATTCCGAAACGCCCCATCCCCGATTTCGGCCACACCATCCTCTATCACGACATCCGACAACTTCCCGCATTTGGAAAACGCCTCGTTCCGTATTGTCAGGACACTCCGCGGAATCTTGACGGACAAAAGATTTTCACACATGGAAAATGCCGTAGCGCCAATATTAGTGACACTTTGGGGAATATCAACATCCTTCAATGAGGCACAGCCACTAAACGACTCGTCTCCAATGTCTTCCAGCCCGTTACCCAAGGCGGCATTCTCCAATGCAACACATCCGGCGAACGCCGCCGGTTCTATATCCCTGACACTGTCGGGCATATCCACATTGCGCAACTTCTCGCATCTGGCGAACGCTGAGCGACCGATGCGTTTAACACCATCGGGTATTTTAATGCTTGATATCGGGCATCCGCTAAACGACTCCGCTCCAATGCTCGTTATGCCGTCAAGGAGCGTAACATTCCGCAATTTTCTGCATGAATCAAACACCCTTGGGCTCGAAATGGCCGCACCAATCGTTGCGGTCTCCAGGCTATCGCAAAGTGAAAACGCCCCCCCGTCTACGCTTCGAACACTTCCCGGCACCTTGATTTCTTTGATATTGCCACATCCTGCGAATGCCTGATACCCAATTCTTGTCACACTTTCTGGTATTTCCACATTGCTAATTCCCGCGCAACAAAACAGTTTGTCGTTGATTGTTGTCAATTTCTTCGGTAACACCACCTGTCTCAGATTTCCACAGTTGCTGAACGCAGAACCTCCAATTTCCACGACAGCATCTGGTATCACCAGTTCGGACAGCGAAGCACATCCTTCGAAAGCACCAGAACCTATCTCCTTGATAGTCTGCGGCATGGCAACGAGTGAAAGATTGGTACAGCCGGAAAACGCAGAATCCCCGATTTTTTCAACTCCGTCCAGCAACGTAACGTTCTTCAAGCCCTTGAATCCGGCAAAGGCGTTCTTGTTCGTGACGGTGTTCCCTGCGACAATCCGCATTATACCGTCGCATCCCGCAAAGGCTGTCTTCGCCACATCAACATCCAGTCCCAGCACTACGTTTGTCAGTCCGATGCAGCCACGAAAAGCGTCGGGGAAAACACATCTGACCGTATTGGGAATGACAATCTTCCGAAGGCCATGGCAATTCTCAAACAAGCCACCGCCAATGGCTTTGATCGATTTCGGAAGCGTTATCCGAGACAACGCCCCGCAATGAGAAAACGCGTTAGCGCCAATATCTTCAATCTCATCGTGAAATACAACCTTCTTCAATCTAGGACAAAAGGCAAACGACTCTCTTCCTATGTGCCTGACCGTACGCGGGATTACAATGGTCTCAAGTCCTTTGCTATCCGCAAACGCATGATACCCGATATTGGTAATGGTTGACGGAAACTCGACTTTGTTCACGTCAGGGCTGCGGTAAAGGATTCCATGAGGACCGCCAATGCTTTCCGTGACACCAACCACAGGTTTTCCAGCCAACTGCCCCGGCAACGTCAACGTCTTGCCCTTCGCGCCTCGTGCACCCGCAATTTCGACCGCATCCCCAACAACAAGGTAGTCCCACAAGATTCCCGTCTGCGGATCCCTCCATTGCTTTGGATTCCATGCCGCATTCGTGATTGATGCGACGCCAAGCAACAACAAGGCGATGATAACATGCCTTGCGTTGCAACATGTATTCTTTAACATTATCAACTCCATTCATCCCGCTCTCTTGTGACAAGTGCAACCGCATCGAGCGGAATACGATAAACGGCGCACTCTCGAGATTCTGTCTATTGGAGGCGCCGCTAAGAGCCTGATGAAGAACATGAATCGGAAAGCGCGCCGCGTGTGACCACGCGACGCACCACCATATTTCGCTCTTCATCTTGATAAGTTTAGCGGACTTCCAATAAGCTACTTTACGCTGGTTACGTACGTTCTGCCGAATGCGCACACCCGTGCGCGCGGCAGTTGTTGTGTCGCTCTCCATCGGGGACGGCGGCGGTCACGGGGTGACCGCCCTACCGATGCGGTCGCAGCAAGCTGTGACCCTCCCGATGTGGCGACCGGCCCGGCGGGTGGATGCCCGCCGGTATGTCAAAGATCAAAACAATTTACCGGCGAATGTCTTTGGCTCGTGCTTCACCACCACGCATATCCTCCCAGCAACCAGCGAAGCTTCGTCCAGATGGATATATGGCGCGCACGTTCAAAACGACGTTCCACCTCATCATGCGGCGTCCAGTCATGGATTATCGCTCCCCTGCCAATTACGGGATAAGCCTTGAAGAAGCGGACCGGCTTTCCCGTTCGCTTTTCATATTCTTGCCATTTTTCGGCAATTGTCTTATTTTCGGCCATGTCTGTACGCTCCTTTCCGTCTATTCCGTCCAGTTGCGGGTATTGTACCACCTCCCTGCCGCGCCTGTCAACGCGGAACCGCGCCGAGGTCAAGCACGCGGTTGAAGCCGGCCGGGACCTGGTCGGCCCGGTGCGACACGCACACGGCCGCCGCGCGCGGGTGGCGGTCGAGCCACGACGCGATGCGCGCAAGGATTTTCCTCGCCGCCGCCGGTCTCTGATTGTAGCAGGGTTCGTCGAGGAGGAGCAGGCGCGGATTCCGGCGGAACGCCGCAGTAAGCAAATTCTGCGGCGACTCGCCGAGGTACACCTGCTGCTCGGGCGAGACGGATCCAATCTTCCGTCGCACGTCCGCGAGCACAGACCCTGCCGCACCGCGCCGCTGGCCGAACACCGTCACGTCGCACGCGTACCCGAGCGGCGAGTCGCCCGTGATGAGCGAGAGGAGCGTTGTCTTCCCGCTCCCGTTCGGCCCGCGCAGCAGCCAACGTTCCCCCTCGCGGATCGTCCAGGCGAAGTTTTTGAACAGCACACGGCGACCGAACTTCACGTTCACGTTGCGCAGATCCACCAGAACAGCCTGCTGGGGGAAGCGGCGTCTCGCCGCTTCACTGGGACAACGGGCGTCCCGCCCGTTGCGGCTCGCGTGGACGCTCGCCCTCCCACACCGGGGCCCGTTGCGGCTCGCGAGGACGCTCGCCCCCCCGCAACGGGCATCTTGCCCGTTGCACACCACCACCTCCACGCCGCGCGCGCGCAACTCCCCCAGCACCTCCCGCATCCGCGCACGGTGCGCCGGGTCGAGTCCCCCGTACGGATCATCCAGCACAAGTTGCTTGGGCCCCTTCAGCAACGCGCGCGCGAAGAGCACGCGGCGCATCTCGCCGTTCGAGAGCGAGGTGAAGGCGCGCCCC
>JAFRNO010000624.1 GCA_017430155.1 Kiritimatiellia bacterium
CCGTCGTCGCCTTCACCTCGCGCATCACCTTCTCGAACGCGAGCGCGTTCGCCTCCAGCGCCTTGAGCCCCCGCGTGTCCCCGTCGAGCAGGTACGTCTTGTAGACGTCCGATTCCACCGCCTCCGTCGCCTTGTTCCACTTCGCGATCAGCTCGCTCTCCCGCTCTTCGGTTCTCCGCACGGGAACGGACGCGGGCTGCGCAGCCGCGGGCGCGGTCGCGACCGACGGAATGGCCGTGCTTGCCGCGACCGCCGCCGCGCCGCCGAACAGAAATCCTCTTCGCGTTGTTTTCATGTGTGCACCACTCATTTGAATATCACAATCGTACCGGCCTGCTTGCCGTAGTACAGGCTCGTCACGCCGCCTAGCGTCTTGGTGAACAGGTGCCGGCCGTCCGCGTCCTGCCGCCACGGGAACGAAACGCCCGCCGTCGTCTTCGCGACGAGCACGGCCCGAGTCGTCGCCCAGTTTACGCCGTTCGTCGCCGCGAACGCCACACCGTCCCCGATCGCGATGTCGCCACCGAACGTCGCGTCCGCGACGTCGATCGCCGTGCCGGACGCCGCCTGCAGCCCGCCCGCGAACGTGGAAGCTGCGGCGAACGTGCCGTTCGACACGACCACGTCGCCGCCGAACGACTGGGCACCCGTCAGCGTCAGCTTCCCGGCGCCCATCTTCACGAGACCGCCTGTACCCTTCATGCCCACGGCCGCCGTCACGTCAAAGGCGTTGGAAATGACGAGGCCGTCCGCCCCGAGCGTCGGAGACGGCAGACCCGACGGCATGAAGTTCGCCGCTGCCGCCTTCGGCACGAGCCTCGCGCCGTCGAAGAGGATCGACGAGCTGGAGGTCTTGTTCTTGTAGATGAAATTCGAGAGATTGACGACGGAGTTCTTTAACACCACAGTCTGCGTACTGTAATTGGCATCGTAGGCGAACTGGATGGCCGAGCAGGACAACACGAAGTTCGTCAAGGCCAGCACGGACTTCGCGGTGTTTTTGTTGGAAAGGTAGAGCGGATTGTTGCCGACGTCAATGACGCCGCCGTCGCCGATCAGCGAACCGCTGGCGGTATGTCCGACGAACCACGGACGCGTCACGATGAGACGCCCACCGTTCGACACCTCCAGCGTTGACACCCCGCTGTTGGCGCCAATCACGTGGTTGTTGTTGACGCCCGTGTACGAGTTCGTATACGTTCCGCCGTCAAACTTGAGATGCGCGTTGTTTTGGAGGTAGATGCGCGCCGCACACGACACGTGCGAGTCCGCCCCGAAGGTGAAGGTCGTGTTGTCCCAGTGCTGTTCGGCGGTATCCGTGAGATTGACCGTGCCGTTGCGAATTTCGCCGCCGTCGCAGAAAGACCCTGTATTGTTGCCGCCCGCCTTGGACGAGATGGTCTGCGTGGCGCCGCCGAGGTCGAGGACGCCGGCGATCACGTTCGTACCCAGCACCGTCGAGAACGGGTTGGTCACGCCGTCCGCGTTCACCAACGCGAACTCCGCGCCGCTCGCGACCGTGATCGGCACGTTGGCAAAAGACGCCGTCTCGACATTAACGGTGTGGCAACCGTATCCTGCCGTGATGCTTCCGAGGCGAAGACCGTCCGCGCAGTCGTAGATGGAGAAACCGCCGATGCTGAACGTGATAGAATCGTAAGACAAGATGGGATCGCCGATGTTCCAGTTCGCCGCCGTTGACCACTTCGCGTCCGAACCGGCGCCCGTCCACACGTGGGTCTTCGGCGAGAACGTGAGCGTCAGCGCACCACCTTCCGCGAGGGCGAGTTCATATGCGGGATCAATCGTAATGCGGCTCATGGACGCCGCGTCGAAACCGGACGCGAGCAGCGTATAGATCCGGCCCGGCTCCAGGATGCCGGACGACGTGTCGATCTCGATGGCGACCTTGCCGTCCGTGTTTGCGTTGAGGACCAGCGCGATGTTCGTGGACGCAAAACCTTCAGACGAAGCCTTCAGCCGGAGCGCTGTACCGTCGGCCATCGCCAGCGTCGTCGCAACCGGGAAGGATGCGCCCGGGGGAAGCGCCAACGTGCCCTCCTGCACGTCGATGCCGCCCGTGAACGTATTCGGGCCTGAAAGCGTCAGTGCTCCGTCGCCCTTCTTCACGAGACCACCCACGCCCGCCAGCCCCTTGGCGATCGTGACATCGTAGGCGTTGGAGACGGTCAACCCGCCCGCGCCAATCGTCGGCGTCGGCAATGCCGCGCTGTTCGGCATGAAATCAGTCGCAGCCGCTTTCGGCACAAGCGTCGCGCCGTCGAAGAGGAGCGACGATTCCGCATTCAGTTTCGTTCCAACGAACTTGGTAACGTTGACTACGGTGTCCTTCAGAATCACGGTCTGTATGCCGGGACTGGCACCTCCTTGATACCCAAAACGCAACCAGCCGCACGTAAGCGTAGAATTCGTCAGGGCCAAGACGGACTCAATGCCATTGATCGACATGTAGAGTATCTGTGCGCCCAAGTCGATCTCGCAGTCGTTTCCGACCACCGTCCCGTTGGCATTGAAACCTATCCACAATTCACTGGCCGACACGAAACGCCCGCCGTTCCGCAGCACAATGCTTGAAGCGGCAGTTCTGCCGATCGGATGGTTGCCGATGTCGCGATCGGCATACGTGGAGGTTAAAGTTCCGCCATCGATTACAAAATGGCCGTTGTTAAGATCGACGCGTATCACGCCCGAGATGTTTGCGCCCGGTCCGACCGTGATGGTCGAGTCCTTGAAACGGATGTTCCCGGAGGGTGTTTGCGGTATGACCGTCAGCGTCCCGTTGCGGATTTCACAGCCGTTGCGGAAGAACCCCGTGTTGTTGCCGTCTAAGGGGGTTGTGATGGTCTGCGTGGCACCACCAAGGTCAAGGAGACCCGCGAGCGTGTTCGTGTTCGCCAAGGTCGAGAACGGGTTGATCACACCGTCCGCATTCTCCAGCACGAACGATGACCCGCTTGCGACCACGAGCGGCGTGTTGGCGAAAGACGCATTCGCGACGTTGGCCGTGTGGCAACCGGAATTGACGGTGATGTCCCACAGACGCAGGCCGTCCGCACAGTCGAATACGGAGTACCCGTCCGTACCGCTGAAAACGACCTTGTCGAGCGGGCCGAAGTCATTGTCCACGTCCCAGTTCGCCGTCGTCGTCCACTTTGCGTCCGCCCCGCCGCCCGTCCACACATGGGTCACCGGAGTGCGCTCGAGCGTAATCGTCAATGCACCGTTTTGCGCAAATGCAACATTGAAAGAATCTTCGGGGATGAACGTGATACGGTTCAGATCCGCCGCGTTAAGCCCAGGGGCGAACAGCGTGTAAGTACCCACCGGCGGCATGCCGGCGGACAAGTCGATATCGACTGTGATCTTTCCGCTCGTATTCGCGTCGAGGGCCAGCGCAAGGTTCGTGGTGGCGAACGCGTAATCCGGCGAGTATTTCAACTTGAGCGTCGTGCCGTCGGCCATCGCCAGCGTCGAATTCGCGAAGACCGCGCCAGACGGCAACGCCAACGTCCCCTTCCGCACCTCGATGCCGCCGGTGAACGTGTTTGTGCTGGAAAGTGTCAGCGTGGAGCTTCCCGCCTTCACGAGGCGTCCCGCGCCCGACAGCCCCTTGGCGATCGTGATGTCGTAGTTGTTGGAAATAATCAACCCGCCCGCGCCGAGCGTCGGCGTCGGCAAGGCCGCGCTGTTTGGAAGGAAGTCCGTTCTGGCAGCCTTCGGCACGAGCGTCGCCCCGTCGAAGAGGAGCGAGGCCGTCGAAGCCAGTTTTGTTCCAAGAAATCTTGTAATTGTAGCGATCGAGTCCTTTATGACTACGGACTGCCTACTTGGCAAACTGGCATTGTAGCCGAACGAAAAAGTCCCACAGGTGAGCGTCGAATTTGTCAGCGCAAGTATAGCCGTCGAGTCCTTGTTTATCCCCACGTATAGGGTACTTGAACCAAGATCGTACGTGCCTCCGTCGCCGATCATGTATCCGGTTCCTTTGTGAGCGACCCACACTTCTTTGGCCACCGCGAAAAGCCCACCGTTCCGCACCGTCAAGTGTGACTGACTGGAGTTGGATCCAATCGGATGGTTGCTGGGGGAGGTTGATGGTGATCGAAACGCCCCACCATCTATGATGACGTTCGCGCCATCGGTAAGATAAACGCGTACCACGCCCGTAACACACGCACCCTCGCCGATCGTAAAGGTCGTGTTCTTGAGATTGGCCGTCACCAGCGATCCGTAGTCGACCTTTAGCGTCCCGTTGCGGATCTCGCCGCCGTTACGAAAGAAACCCGTGTCGCTACCACTCATCGCATCTGTTATTGTCTGCTTGGCGCCGCCGAGGTCGAGAAGTCCGGCGACGGCATTCGCGTTCTTGTTCGTGGAGAACGGATTTACTCGTGTGCTCGCGCCCGAAAGCGCGAACTTCGCGCCGCTCGCGATCGTGATCGGCCTGTTCGTGAAGCAGGCAGACGAGACGTTGACCGTCCACGTGCCTGACTGCGCCGTGATGCCCGCGAACGTGCCGGAGTCGTAGGTGATCGTGTCGGAGGCAAGCGTACCCGTCTGGAAATTGGCCGTGTCAGCGTCGGTCAATGGCCCGGCGGGATCCCAGTTCGCCGCCGTCGACCACTTCTTGTTCGCGCCGCCGCCCGTCCACGTGAACGTGTCCGCCGCCGCCGGAAGCAGGATGGCAAACGACGTCGCAAGGAACCATGCGGCGATCCGCCTGTCTCTCAACATTCCAATCACTGTGCACTTTTTCATGCTTGGATTTCTCCTTTGCGGCAATTATCCCACATTCTCGCCTCAGGCGCAAGGGGAAAAATGCTACCGAAGGGTCATCTACTCCATCTTCTCACTCCCGAGTGAAAACCGCAACGTCCCCGAACGGAACTTCCTTCGAGAACCGCTTGCCGCTGGCGAACACGACATGGCGGACGCCGGTGTCGACTTCAGTCCACGTCCCCTTTGGCAGATAAATCTCACGAACAGTGGCGTCGGCGAGGATCGGCGCCACGAGGTAGCGGTCGCAGAAGAGGTACTCGTCCTCGATGTCCCAGGTGTTCTCGTCCTCCTGGTAGTCCCACGCGAGCGGACGGACAACGGGCAGCCCCGTGCGTGCAGCCGCGCACGACGCCGCGGCGATCTCACCCGCAAGTGCGCGATGCCGCGCGGAATACGCCACGTACCGCGCGCGCGTGGCCGCGTCGAACTCGAACGGATGGCGCACGTAGCCGTGCGTCTGGATGCAGGGGCTGTATGCCGTGAACACAAGGCCGCGCAGGAACAGCCGTTGCTCGGCGTCGAACGGCAGAGCCCCGCTGTAGCGGCGGTAGACGGTCTCCTCGTCCGGTCCCGGCGCGGTGCGCGAAAGGTCAAACGCGCCCGTCTTCCGGTTGCGCACGGCCACGGGAGTCTGCACGGGCGCCGTGTAATGGTAGCCCGCCAGGTCGGATGTCATGAACGGCACGCCCGAGACGCCCGCGTTGAGCA
>JAFRNO010000625.1 GCA_017430155.1 Kiritimatiellia bacterium
CTGCGGCCCAATGCTCGGCATCTGGCTGATGCGGACCTTCGCGTCCATCTTGTCCTGCGCCTCTTCGACCGCCGACCGGCTGCCGCGGGCGTTCCGCGAAGACCGCTGCGCGGAAACCGTTGCCACACACGCGCACGCAAGCGCGAAACAGAGAACTTTCTTGATCATCATCTTTCTACCTCCTTGGGTTGGGATGGCTTATTGTATCACAAAACCTTCATCTTCGGCAAATCCTGAATGTCGACCACGCCGAGCACCCGCCCGGCCGCGTCGCATACAGGCAAATCGTCAATGCGCTTCCGCTCGAAGACCTTGAGGAGGTCCACGGCGTAGGCGTCGTCCCGGATGAAGAGGGGTTTCGCCGTCATCACCTCCGAGACCGGCGTGGAGAGGCCGAACGCAGTCCGGCCGTCGGGATTTCCGGCCGCGACAAGCGCGGCCGCTCCCGCTTCCGCGGCGATGCGGCGGCGGAAGTCGCCGTCGGTGAAGATGCCGGCGAGCGTGCCGTCGGCGTTCACCACCACGGCCGAGCCGCCCTGGGCCTTCGTCATGGCGAGGAGCGTGTCGAGCACCGTCGTCTCCGGCGGCACCTTCGCGAAGTGCTCGCCCGTGCGCATGACGTCCGAGACCTTCAGCACGAGCGCGCGCCCGATCGCGCCGGCGGGATGGTTGAGCGCGTACCGCTCGCGGTCGAACGCCTGCACGTCGATCATCACCATCGCGAGCGCGTCGCCCATCGCCATCGTCGCCGTCGTCGAGTTCGTGGGCGCCATGCCGAAGGGACACGCCTCCGGCCCGCAGGGGATCTCCAGCACCACGTCCGCCAGCTTCGCGAGCGTCGACTCCGGATTGCCCACGACCGCCACCACCTTCAGCCCGTGGCGCCGCACGGCGGGGATGAGGCGCACGACCTCCTCCGACTCGCCGCTGAACGACAGCGCGAGCAGCACGTCGTCCGCCCCCGTCATCCCCAGGTCGCCGTGCATCGCCTGCACGGGGTTGAGAACGATCGAGTTCACGCCCGTCGACGCGAAGATGGCGCTCATCTTCTCCGCGACGTGCAGGTTCTTGCCGACGCCCGACACCACGGCCTTGCCGCCGCGCGCGAGCGCGCCCTGCAGGAGCGCGATCGTCTTCGCGAACGATTCCCCGAGCGAGGCGCGCACGCGGCGCAGGCCTTCGATCTCAATGTCGAAGACCTCCTTCGCTCGCGCAATCTGTCGCTCGGCGGTCATGGTCTTATTTCTTCGCCTGGGCTTGCAAGAGGGTCACGCAGATGGTGCCGACGATGTCCTCGGCGCTGCAGCCGCGCGACAGGTCGTTCATCGCCTTCGCGAGGCCCTGCAGGTTCGGGCCGATCGCCACGGCGCCGCCGAGGCGCTGCGCGATCTTGTAGCCGATGTTGCCCGCCTGGAGATCCGGGAACACGAACACGTTCGCGTTGCCCTGGATCGCGCCGCCCTTGTTCTTGAGCGCGCCCACCTCCGGCACGATCGCCGCGTCGAACTGGAGCTCGCCGTCCATCGCGATGCCCTTCTCGGCGAAGACGGGCTTCGCGAGCTCCACCGCCTTCTGCACCTTCTCGACGAGCTCGCCCGCGGCGCTGCCCTTCGTGGAGAAGCTGAGGAACGCGACGCGCGGCTCGTTGCCCGTGAGGTCGCGGTACGTCTGGGCCGTGGAGAGGCCGATGTCCACGAGCTGCTCGGCCGTGGGGTTGGGAATCACCGCGCAGTCGCCAAACGCGAGCACGCTGTCGCCCGAGGCCGTGGGCGCCTTGAGGTCCATGATGAAGCAGCTGGAGGCCGTCTTCACGCCCTTCTGCGTGCCGAGCGTGTGGAACGCCGCGCGCAGCATGTCGCCCGTGGAGGCGATGGAGCCGGCGACGAGGCCGTCCACGCGACCGAGGCGCACCATCATGCCGCCGAAGTAGATGCGCTTCGTGCGGAGCGTCTTCTGCGCCGTCGCGAGGTCGATGATCTTCTGCTTCTCCGGCGGCTTGCGCGACTCCTTCGCGTTCCACGCCTCGAAGTAGGCCTGCTCGAGCTCGGCGTCGCCCTGCGTGTAGTCAATCGTCTTGATGCCGCGCTCGGCGAGCGAAAGCCCCGCCTTCGCCTCGGCGGACGCGATCTCCTCGGCCGTGCCGAGCACGATCGGCATGCAGATCTTGCGGTCCACGCAGCTGCACGCCGCCGTGATGACGCGCGCGTCCATGCCCTCGGGCAACACGACCGTGCCGTTCAGCGCGGAGGCCCTTTCAATGATTTTCTCAATTGCTTTCACTTTGACTTTCCTTTTAAAACCGCCACCGTCTCGCGGGCGATCATGAGCTCCTCGTTCGTGGGGATCACCACGACGGGGATATTCGAATCCTTCGTGGAGATCACGCCCGACGCGCCGAAGCGCACCTTGAGGTTCGCCTTCCTGTCGAGCTTCACGCCGAGCGCGCCGAGGCGCTTGACGATCTGCTCGCGCAGCTCGGCCGCGTTCTCGCCGATGCCGCCCGCCATCACGATCGCGTCCGCGCCGCCGACGAGCGTGTTGTAGCCGCCGATGTAGAGCGCGGCGCGGTGGCCGAACGCCTCCAGCGCCTCGACGGCGTCGATGTCGCCCTTCTCCGCCTTGGCGACCACGTCGCGCGAGTCGCCGCCCTGCGCGCCGGCGAGCCCCTGGAAGCCGCTTTCCTTGTTGAGCATCCTGTCGAGCTGCTCGAACGTATAGCCCTGCTTGCCGAGGAAGAAGAGCACGCCCGGGTCGATCGTGCCGGAGCGCGTGCCCATGATGAGGCCGTCGAGGGGCGTGAGGCCCATCGTCGTGTCGATGCATTCGCCGTTCTTCACGGCCGCGAGCGACGACCCGTTGCCGAGGTGGCACGTGACGAGGTTCACCTTCTTGAGGGGCTTCTTCAGCCACGCGGCGGCGGCCTGCGTGATGAACTTGTGCGAGGTGCCGTGGAAGCCGTACTTCCGGATGCCGAACTTCCGCGCGACCTTGCGCGGCAGCGCGTACTGGTAGGCGCAGCCGGGCATGGTCTGGTGGAAGGCGGTGTCGAACACGCCCACGTTGGGAACGCCCTTCGCGGCCTTCTCGCACGCCTCGATGCCCTGCAGGTTCGCGGGGTTGTGGAGCGGCGCGAGCGGCACGCACTTCTGGATGAGCTTCTTCGCGGCGGCGGTGATCTTCGCCGGGGCGGAGAACTTGTCGCCGCCGTGAACCACGCGGTGGCCGATCGCGTCGATCTCCGCGAGGCTCTTCACGACCCCGCACGCGGGGTCGCACAGGACGGACATCACCTGAGCAATGGCCTCGACGTGGTTTTTCATCGGCACCTCGCGCACGATCTTCTCGCAGCCGGTCTTCGTGTAGACAAGACGCGATCCCGCGATGCCGATGCGCTCGACGAGGCCCTTGCAGAGCATCTTCTCGCCGGTCATGTCGAAGAGCTGGAACTTGAGCGACGACGAGCCGCAGTTGACGACGAGAACCTTTTCTATTTTCTTAGCCATTCTTTCTCTCGGCCGCGCACGGGCGCGGCCCTCCGATTTTTCCTTTTCAGCAGGCCGCGCCCCTTCCGGGGGCGCGGCCTTCCCGGTTACTTGATGACCGCCTTGAAGAACCGCGCCTCGGGCATGCGCGCCTTGGCCGCGGCCAGCTCCTCCGCCGTCACGGAGAGCGTGGTCGTGTCGTTCGCGCGGATCGTGAAGGATTTCACCTTGACCTCGACCGCGTCGGCGAAGTCGACCGAAGACGCGCAGGAGAGGTAGAGGTCCACCTGCGCCTCGTCGCCGACGATGACCACGCTCTGCCCGCTCACGACGGACGGAACGACGGTCTCCACCGCGATCTGCACGCCCTCGTCGAGCGAGAAGGACTTGATCGTCACAACCGTGCGCTCCTCCACCACCGGCGCGTCCGGCGCCGCTGAGAGCAGGGCCGCCGCCGAGGCCGTGACGGCCGGGTCGGCGTCGGAGAGGAGAACGCTCATGAGCGTCATCGCCGCGTAGGTGTTGTTGCCGACGGCCCTCGCGCCAAGCTGCGTATAGGCCTTCACCGTGGTGGCGAGGTTCGGATTCACCTTCGTGAAGAAGGTATTGCCGTTCGGAGACGACAGCGACCCCAAGGACTCCTTCTGCTCCCATTCGTACACGTCCGGCAGACCGTCGTTGTCCGTGTCCGCATCCTCGAGGTAGATCTCGGCCAGAGGCGGCTCCGCACCCGCCGTCACCACGTACGGACGCGGCGTGAACGGGAAGTCGACCGCAGACACGGACTCGCCGCCGCGCAGGACGTTCGCGTACGGCGCGTCGGCCGCGCCCACGTAGCAGCCGTAGCCCCAGGTCTCCCAATTGTCCTTCGAGCAATTGCCGTTCGTGTCGAGGAACGCGCGCACGTAGTAGGTGCCCGGCGGCACGCCGATGATCACGGCGTTCGCCGCCTTGCTCGCGTCGTCCGCCGACCCGAGGTTGGCCGTGTTCGTCACCCAGCCCTCGCCGGCAGGCTGTCCGGAGAAGTCGGGCGAGGTGAACGCCTGCACGCGGATGAGTTTCTCGACGCCGGCCGACGGATTGGCCGAACGGGCGCCCGGGCCGAAGTACTTCACGCGGGCGTAGATCCGACCGTAGTCGCTGACCGTGCCCAGCGCACCCGACGCCTCGAGGCGGAACGGCTGCTTCGTCTCGGAGGAGTTGACCGTCGTGAACTTCGCGTCAAGCATCGAGACGGACCACTGGTAGTTGTTCGTCGTCGCGAAGATCACGCCCTTCGGCGTGGGCGTGTTCGCGTAGATCGGCGCCGTCCACGAATACTCGCCCTTCGCGTTGCGCGCCGGCGCCGGCTGCACGCCGGAGTCGTAGACGATCGTCGAACCCGCGGCATCCCACACGCGCAGGCGGAAAGCCGGGTAGGCCTTGCCGATCGTGTTGGGATGCTGCCATTCGAACGTGGGCTGGCCGCTGTAGATCGATCCCTTCGGCGACCGGGGCACGCACTTCGTCTGCGCGCCGGCCGCGCCGAGCTCGTAGACGTTCCTGAACAGCGTCGCGAGGCTGTTGTTCGTCTCCGTCGCCGACACCGACCCGTCGCCGACGACCAGACGGTACGTCACGTTCGTGATCGACGCCACGCTGATTCCCATCGCCGACGCGCGCGTCGCGAGCGTGGACCAGTCAAGGTCGACGGACGTCTTGAGGTTCTTCTCGGTGAAGAACGGGTTGTCGCCGGGATGCACGACCGTGTCGAGGACCGTCTCGGTCGCATAGGCCGAGTTCGCCTGGTAGCGTCCGTTGATCGAACTCCGGACCACGCGCAGACGGACGGAGCTCTCCGTCTCGCCCGGCATGTTCTCGCCAGGGGCGTTGACCTGTATGTTCTGGCCGCCCGGATAGCCGACCACGCCGCGGTCGTTGATGGCGCGCTGCGACTCGAAGTCGTTGGAGGCGAACGCCTCCGCCAAGTTGATGCGGTACGTCTGCACGGCGGTGTCCGTAAGCTCCACCGTGAACGAGGCGTTCGCCCAGCCCACGTCGACCTTGCGCACCACTCCGTAGGGCTCGCCCGGCGTCCACTTGTTGTCGCTGTTCTTGTCGAGGTAGACCGCAAAGAGGTTCTGCCCCTCGCGGACATGTCCGCGCGACTTGAAGACGTCCGAACTCGGCAGGCTTTCCGCCAGGCTCAACGTGATGCGCGAGTTGCCCGTCGGCACGGCGCTCTTCCACTCCAGGTAGACATAGGACGTCGCGAGGTGGATGATCCGGGTGCTGTTGCCGCTGCTGCTGCTGCCGCTGCCGCTGCTCTCCGTAATCTGCATCAACCCCTGGAGGGCGGTGAAGTCAAGGTTGACCTCGCCCGTCTCATAGTTGATCGTACCCACCGTTTCGCCGGCGGCGTCCGAGGTCCGCACGACAAGATCACCGAGGACGGTGGAACCAGGGTGGATCCTGTCTTCCACCACGCCCTGCCACACGGCGGTGTCAAGCGTGCCGTACGTCCTGTTCGTCACGGGACCGGACATCCAGTTCGGGTCCTTGAAGTAGACCTTGGTCGAACCCGGCCTCACGGAGCCCGGACCAAGCGTGGTCTTCCAGGACGTGTTCGGGTTGAGGCCGATGTACTTCGTGAGGCCCTCCGAGGAGCCCGTGGCCCAGATGGCGTCCGGAATGCCGGCCTCGCCGGAGTTCAGCGAATAAGCCTCCACCACGATCGGGTAGTTGAGCGTGTCCTGACCGTTGTAGACGATCGTCGCGCTGATTGTCGGCACCGGGTAATGCGCCACCGAGAAGTCGTCGATCGCGTTCACGTTCTGGCGCGTCGGATCCGTGCCCGCGCGCGCTTCGGCGAAGTTGCTCCAGCCGTCGTCGTCGGGGTCGCGCAGCGCGTCCCACACGTAACGGGAGATCGCGTTCACGTCGTACTGGTCTTCCCAGAGGTCCTCGATCATGTCATGGTCGGTGAACATCTCGCCGAGGTAGAGCTTGCCGACGCGGAGGAAGTAGTCCGGCACGGCCTGGCCGAGCGAGTGCGGCATCGTGGGCTTCACGCGCGGGAAGCCGTACTGCACGAAGCACTCGCCGATCAGGTACTCGGCGTAGTTCGAGAGGCCGTCGCCGTCGGAGTCCTCCAGCGCGGACGTGACGCCGTTGAGGTTCTCCCACCAGTCGGGGAGACCGTTGTTGTTCGTGTCCGTCTGCGTGCGGTAGTTCGGATCCACCGTGCCGTCGGGCATCATGCCGTTCGCGAGGTCGCGCAGGTAGGCCTCGCGCGCCGTCATCTCGACGCCGTTGTAGACGACGAGCGAATCCCAGGTGAAGCCCTCGGCCGCGCCATAGTTGGCGATGGCCACGGCCTCCCACCAGTCGGGGATGCCGTCCGAGTCGTCGTCCCAGCCGGCGAGCTCCCAGGCGGACGCGGCGCCGTCGCCGTCCCACATCTCCGTGGCGCGCTTCGCGAAGGCGCCGCCGAGCGGGACGAGGTCCGAGCAGCCCACCAGGCCCGTGCGCGCCTCGAAGCGCCAGAGGCTGTACTTGTCGCTGCAGGAGCTGTCCAGGTCGGCGAGCATCGAGAGCGCGTTCCCGTGGTAGGTGCGGTCGCCGATGTAGTTGTAGTACGGATACGGATTCGCCGTGTTGGCGTACTGGAACGTCGGCTCGGCGACCGAGGAGGTGATGCTCAGCTCGGGCAGCACCTCCCAGGCGTACGCGACGCCGCCGAAGTACTCGCTCCAGTACTGGGAGTCGGGCGACGAGCCGTCCATGAACGGCAGGTGCGCGCAGGTGTTCGGGATCCACGGCACGAGGTGGTAGTTGTTGTACACCGTGCTGCCCACCGTGTTCTGCAGCGCGGACCACCAGCCGCAGTAGAGGCCGCCCGGCACGTAGCCGCCGTCCACGCGCACGTTGTCGATCACGTTCTTCGTGAAGCCGACGGGCTCGACCGCGACGTCCGCCGCGTCCGCCGCGCCGTAGAGCGTCTGGAAGTTATAGTGGAGCACGAGCTCCGGCGGCAGGTTCGGATAGCCGTCGTTGTTGTTACGCGTGCCGCCCTGGCGCCAGGAGTTGTAGACCTCCTGGCGAAGCGCCTTGACGTCCGCGAAGCTGTAGCGCCGGTTCATCGAGTCGACGATCTGCACGGCCGTGCGCGCGTCGTCCCACACGCGCACCTCGTCGACGTAGCCCGAGTAGAAGGAGTCGAAGTCGTCCCACGTCGTCTTGTCGGAGAGTTCGAACGCCTTCGCGCCGGCGGCGCGCGCGCCGAGCACGACGGCGGAGGGCTGCACCTCGTAGCCGTTCCGCAGCACGGGGAACGCCGCGTTGTCGGGCACGGCGTCCTGCGCGAGCACGAGGATGCCGTTCGCGGGCGCGAGGGTGGTCTGGAACGTGCCGGCGACCTTGCCGTCCACGTAGAGCGTCATGACCGCGCCGTCATAGGTCAGCGCCACGTGCGTCCACTTGCCCGCCTCCTGCGTGAAGACGGAGACGACCTTCGGGGAGCTGTCGCCCGAACCGGTGTCGATGGCGTCCGTCGTGTCGAACTGGCCGTAGAGGCGGCCGTCCGCCGTGAGGCCGATGCGGAAGTTCGCGCGGATCTTCGCGACGTTGTTCGAGAGCGTCGTCGGGGTGCAGTTGACGGTGCGCTCGAAGATCACCTGCTCGCGCGTGACGTCCTCCGGGCACACCCACGCCTCGGCCGTGAAGCGCTTCAGGAAGCTGTATTCGAGGTCGACCTGGCGGCGGAAGGTGCTGTTGTAGGAGATGGCGGCCGAGTTGGCGCCCGGGAACCAGAGCGCCTGACGGCGGTCCGGATCGGTGAAGTTGAGCGGGTCGCTCGCGACCGTGGCGGTCGTCGTGCGCTCGGAGAGGTCGTTCAGACCGTCGTGGTCGGTGTCGTAGCCCTCGTTCTCCTCAAACGCGAACATCCAGAACTTCTCCTTCTCGTTGGCCGAGCCGTCGGACGTGTTCCAGTTCCACGGATAGACGTTGAGCGCGAAGTCGGGAACCATCTGGTCGGGGTCCATCTGGTAGTACTGGACCGTGTAGCTCGCGTTGCCGGGCGAGGTGGAGTCCGTCATCCACAGCGGCGTCGGGTCCGTGTGCGAGGGCCGCGGCGTGGAGAGGTTCACGTAGACGCCCTCCTCGGAGTTGACGAGGCCGTCGCCGTCCGCGTCGGCTTCCGGCGTGCCCATCATCCACGGATACTTCATCGCGTCGTAGGGCGAGTTGCCGTCGCCGAACGTCGGCATCATCGGCCAGCCCGTCCAGGCGTTGCTCCACCAGGCGATCTTGCCGCCGTAGGCCTGGGCGATCACGTCGTTGGCGATCGAGCCGAGCGACGGGTCGCCGACGCTGCCGAGCAGCGGGTTGAGGCCGTGGAAGATTTCGTAGTAGTCGTCCAGGCCGTCCTGGTCCGTGTCGAACATGCGCGGATCGGTCGAGCAGTAGGTGGTCGCCGCCACGGTCGAGCCGCCGATGTTGAACTGCGGGCGCAGCATCACGCGGAAACCGTACGGGTCGTAGGCGACGAGGTTCTCCGACGAGCGGTTCTGCGCCACGAGGTCCCATTCGTGGGGCGGACGCGCGAAGTAGCCGAGCTCGCGGAACTTCCAGGCGCCCGTCGCCGGGAATCCGGCGGCCTTCACCTTCGCGTAGAACGTCTCGCCGTCCATGATGTTCATCGGCACGAAAGCGAAGAACTGGCGCGTCCGCGGCGTGCCGTCGGGCATCCACTGGCCCATGAGCGGCGTGTCCTTGTCGTCGTAGCGGAGGTGGCGCAGGGACTGCACGAGGTACTCCTGGAAGTTCTGGAGGCCGTCGTGGTCGAAGTCGTAGTTGCGCTTCGTCCCCGTGAACGGGTCGGTGTAGCGCGTGCTCGTGTAGGCGTCGCCCGTCTGCACGGCGTCTTCCATGCGGAAGCCGTGCGTACCGTCCATGCCGGCCGTGATGTACGGCTGCTTGGCCGTCGCGTCGGACTTCAGGCCGTCGGAGCGGCGGATCAGCCTGACGAGGCCTTCGTCGAGGCTGATCTTGTCGGGCTGGCCCTCCGCGTTGAACACCACGCCCGCGAAGTCGTGCTCCCACGGGTCGGGCAGGAGGTCGCCGTCGGTGTCCACCGTGCACGGGTTCAGGCCGCCGCCGCGGATGCAGATCGTGCCGTCGTCCTTCTCGGGCTTGCCGTCGTTCGGGCCGTAGATGAAGGTGTAAGTGTGCGCGTGCACGTCCTCGGACCCGACGTTGCCGTAGCGGAACGTCGCGGTCCACGTGTTGCCTTCGTCGCCGTCGAGGATGCCGTCGCCGTCCGTGTCGTTGTTCCACGGGTCGGTCGGGAAGAACGTGTTGTACCATCCCTTCGCCAGTCCCGGGTGGTTGGCGTAGATCGTCGCCACGCCGTTGCCGTTCGTGGCGAACTCGTAGGCGTTGCAGGAATCGGTGCCGGCGTACTCGCCCACGAGGCCGAGTCCGTCGGTGCGGCCGTAGTCGGCGTCCTTGAGGTCGTCTTCGCCGGCGGAATTCGGGTTGTGGCGCACGTAGAGCTCCCATCCGTCCGGCACGCCGTCGCCGTCCGTGTCGGCGCCATGGTTCGTGTTCGAGTACGTGGTCGCGGTGCCGTTCGTGCCGCTGTTGCCGTCTTCGGTGTTGGACGAACCGGACGCGGACATGCCGAGGCTGCCGTACGTCTTCTCCTCGTACGGGACGTTCGGATTGGTCGTGCCGAGGTTGAGCACGTCCGCCATCGTCATCCTCTTGCTCGCGATGTTCGACTTGTCGCGGGACAGCGAGTAGGTCTTGTCGTCGGCGATGGAAGGATTCACCTTGTCGTGCGCCGGCATCGTGTTGTAGCGGTACTTGAGGAGGAGGTATTCATGGAGCGCCGTGAACGCAGCGGTGTTGACGGCCTTGCCGGTCTCGCCGGCGTACCGCGCCGTCGAATGGGTCGTGTTCCAGCGGTCCGCCACGAAGCCCTCCTTGTTCTTGTGCCACGCCGTGCGCGGGTCGAACCCGTACTGGGCGTAGACCTGGTCGTGCACGAGGCGGAGGTGCTGGTTCGTGAGCGCGGCGATGCCGTCGCCGCCGTCGCCCTGCGCCGCGAGGACCGCGGCGATGTCGAGGACGTCCATCTTGTCAAGGTCAGGGATCGGCTTCGTGGCCGCGTCGGGCGAGCCAGAGAACGTCCCGCGGCTCACGGGCGTCCAGGGCGACTTGTCGTCGCCGTAGCGGTACACCTTCACGCCGGAGACGGTGCCGGTGGCCGCCTCGAGGAGAACCGACGTCTCGGGATCCACGATGCCGTTGCCGTTGTTCGGCACGGCCCAGATCTCGGTGACCTTGTTCGTGGTGAAGGAGAGGATCGCGTAGTCCTCCTCGAGGTCGACGAGGGCCATGAAGTCGCCGTCGGCGTTGGCGTCCGCGTCCTTCTTGAGCGGGTCGAGGCCGCGCAGGATCTCCCAGAGGTCGCTCATGCCGTCGCCGTCGGAGTCCCAGTGCACGGGATTCGTGCCGGCGGCGAGTTCTTCAAGGTCCGTCAGGCCGTCGCCGTCCGTGTCGCGCTCGGCGGCCTCCAGGTCTCCGGCGGCCACGGTCGGGTTGAACGCGGCGGCGATGTCGTCGGCGGAAATCGGGATGCCCTTCGCGATGTCGTCCAGCTGGAACTTCTCGCCCTCCAGGCGCTTCCACTCGCCCTTGTCGTCCACCCAGCCCACGGTGGACATGTACCAGAAATAGTATTCGAAGCCGTCCGGGAATCCGTCGCCGTCCGTGTCGTCAATCGTCGGGTCGGTGCGGTTCTCGGGGATCCAGCACAGATCCTTGTTCAGGCCCTGCGTCCAGTTCGCGACGGCGGCCGCGTAGGTGTCGTTCGTCGGATCGGGCAGCGGCCACGTGAACTCGTGGATGCCGCGCTGCTTGTTGACGTACGCGATCGCGTTCGACTCGGCCGGCGAGAACGCCGGATCGGAGACCCACTTGCCGCGGACGTTGTAGTTCAGCCCGTCGGACTTCTCGCGGTAGTTGAGGTGCTGGTCGAAGCCGCGGATCTCCAGCTCCGCCGTGAACGGCTGGCCCACCGTCGTCCAGCTGTCCGCCGTGATGAGGATGTTGCCGCTCGTCACGGAGTCGGCCGGCAGGAAGTCGCCGTCGCCGTTGAAGCCCTTGAGGCCCGGGCGGACGTCCGCCGCCATCGCGCCGCCGGCGTCCTCGCCGCCGCCGCTCTCCTGGCCGCCGTTCGCGAACACGTAGAGCTTGCCGCCGTCGAACGTGTAGTTCACGGCGAAGACGTCGGGGATGCCGTCCTGGTTGATGTCGCCGACGTTGTCGCTCGGCAGGAACTCCTTCGAGAAGATGGCCTCGAGCATCGTGTCATCGTATTGCTTGCGGTCCTCCTCGTATTCGGGCAGGCCGACGACCTGCTGGCCGTCCCAGTTGGACTCGACCGCCGGCAGGAACGTGCCGTTCAGCAGCGAGCCCGTGCGGCTGCCGGCGCCGCCCTCGCCCGCCGTGTTGAGGATCCAGCAGTAGAAGAAGCTGTCGAGGCCGTCCAGGTCGTCATAGGTGTAGTACGTGGAATAGACGCCGTTCTTGTAGTGGTTGCCGCCCGCGTCGATGACGATGTCGGTGCCCGGCTGCAGCGAGCCGTTGTCGACGTCGCCCATCTTGTAGCCGCGCGCATAGACCTTCGCGGTCGAACGCGTGGGCGCATACGTGTACTCGTGCTCGAAATTGCGGAACTCGAGGACCTCGCCGTCGCTCCAGACGCGGCCTTCGCCGATGCCGCGCGCCCCCGTGTAGTACGCGGAGAACGAGGAGGAGTTGCCGGCGCGCGGCCGGCGCGGGTAGATGACCAGCGACTTCGAGGGCGACACGTAGTAGCGCCAGGTCTTCACCTCGGAGACGCCGTTGTCCTTGTCCGAGACGGTCAGCGTGACCGAATGCGAGCCGGCGCTCGAGAACGAGAACGCAGGCGACCGCAGGCCGCTGCGGGTCACGTACTGGCCCGAACCGGTGGCGGTGACCGGATAGTTGGTGGTGAAGCCCTCGCTCGTCGTCCAGGTCACGGTCAGGCCGGCCGCGAAGTCCGGCGGCACGTCCTTGATGTCGTAGGTGATCTGGAAAGGAGCCTCCTTCGTCACGGGGAACTCGTTCGTGGAGACGTACGTCGTGATCTGCGGGGGCTCGTTCTCGACGTAGATCGTCATCGTGGCCGGGGCGTAGAGGTCCCTCCACGCCACGCCGTCCGAGTTGACCGTCGTGTTGGTCACGTACGCCGTCAGGAGGTAGCCGTCGCTCCCGCCGTCGGCCGTGCCGTCGAGTTCCTTGAAGAACACGGACTGGCGCATCTGGCTGCCGCCGTTGTACTCGATGTCGTACGAGTTGAGGACGGGGAGGGGATAGTTCCCCGTGTCCGTCCCGACGCGGCTCACGTCGATGTGCACGGTGATGTTCGTCGTCGGGAGCATCGTGAGGTCCACGTTGACCTTTCCGAGCGTGGCGCCGGTCGAGCTCTCGGTGAACACCTCCAGGCCGTTCAGCGTCGACAGGTTGATGGCCGGCTTGTCGTCCACGATGACCGTGAACGTGAACATGTTGGATTCGTCTTCCGTCCAGTATTCGCCGGCGAGCTCGTACATGTCCTTGTCGCGCATCTCCACCGTCACGGTGCAGACGCCCGCCTTCGTGAACTTGTGGCCGAAGCTCATCACCTGGGGCGGACCGTAGACGATCACCTCGGGATCCGACGTGCCGTCCTCGTACGAGAACGTCCACCGCGTCGTGAACGCCTTCGCGGGATTCGTGTACCAGTTCGACTCGTCGCCGTCCTCGTCCGCGTAGAGGTCGAGGCGGGACGGCTCGCCCTCGCCGCGGGTACCGACGGACGCGGACAGCGTCTTCGTCACGTCGCGCGAGACGTGGTACCGCATCTGGCCGCCGTTCACTCTCAGCTGCGGCTGCCCGCTCATCGTCACGGCGACCGCGCGCGGCGCCACGTTCGTCACGCTGAACTCGAACGGGTGGTCCGTGCCCCACTCGGTCACGAGCTCGCCTTCCTCGAGGGTCTCGCCCGTGCGGATGACCGCCTGGAACTTCAGCTTGTCGGAGGCCCTCAGCAGGTCGTTCTCGCGGCCGTCCAGCAGCTTCATGGCGATCTTGACGCTCGTCTCGTCCTCCGTGACCTCGATGCCGCGGCGCCAGTCGCCGTCGTCTTCGAGGTCGGCCGCCGCGCACACGGCGAGGTTGGAGGCGTTCGCGTTCTGCGGAATCAGGAAGAGGTAGGCCGAGCTCTGCGTATACCGCGTCGGCATGGAGAAGCCGCCCGCGAACGTGACCTCCACGACGTCGATGCCGTCGCCGTAGGCGCATTCGGGAAGCTTCGGCGCCGTCGGCTTGCACTTCATGCCCGTCGACGGCGGCGCCGTCACGTTCCAGACGACGACCGTGTCGGGCGAGGACTTGCCGCTGTCGCGGTTCACCACGTGGAACCAGTTCGAGTAGACGCCGGCCGGCTTGTTGATCGGGATGGGCACGGAGAACGAGACGGACGACCCGTTCTGGATCCGGTTCACGGTCACGCCCTCGCTGATGGGCGTGTACGCCTCGGACGAGGCGGGCGTGTAGTCGTAGGCCCACTCGATCGTGTAGGGGCCGTCACGCTCGCCCCAGGCGTCCGCGACCTCGATCGTGAACTGCTTGGGCGTGCCGGCCTCGGCCGCGTACGTGCTCGACAGGTCCGTCACGATCGTCGGCGTGCTGGGCGAGATGTAGACGGTCGCGGCCGTGAACTTGCCCGTGAAATACGCCTTCGCCGCCGCGTCCAGCCGGTTCGTGTCAACCTCCACGACGAGGCCGGCCTGCGTGTCGACGTTGCCGCGGTTCGCGTACAGGTAGAGCACGCCGCGGCCGCTGGAATCGGTCGCCGACGCCGTCTGCTCGCCGGCGCGGACCATGATCGTGTCGTCCCAGGTCTCGTTGCCGCCGCTGTCGCTCCACGAAAGCCCGATGTAGTCCTGCGGGTTGAGGCTGGCGTCGCTGCGCATCGTCACCTTCACGGGAATCTCGAGGTCGCTCGAGTAGGGCGCCGTCAGCGACAGGTTGACGGCCACCCGCGCCGAGGCGTCGGCAAGCGCCGTGACCGACTGCTCCTGCACGCCGTTCACCGTCACGGAGATGCTGGGCGGCAGGGGCTCGCCCACCTGGACCGTGCGCCAGATGAAGTTGGTCACGAGGTCGTGCGCCGCGTTGTAGGTGTTCGTGGGCGAGGCGGAGACGAAGACCTTCGTCGTGGCGTTCGTGGCGCCCGTCGCCTTGAGGAGGAACGGAACGGTTTCGTTGCCCTGGTAGACGTGTATCTCGCCCACCTTGCGCGTCACGCCGTCGCCGAACAGGTACTCGCGGACGTTCTCCACCTGGCCGCCCGCCGCGACCTCGGCGACGGACTCGCTTTCCGTCCACACGTAGAGGATGAAGTTCGTGGTCGAGGCGAGCCCGCCCGCGAACGCGAGCGCGGGCACGCCCGGATCCGCGGTGGTCGATCCCTGGGCGACCTTGCGCCAGATGCCCGCGTCCGCGTCGTAATAGGTCGAGTCGAAGTCGACGGCCTGCACGTAGACGCCCGCCTTCGAGAGGTCCATGTCGCGGTTTTCCCTGTTCTGGACGCCGTCCCAGGACGTGATGTCGTCGCCGGGCGGATAGAAGTCCGAGTCGTCGCCGAGGCTCGCCGGGCCGAACATGAAGTCGGCCTTCACGCTCTTCGTCAGGCTGTCCTTGATTTCCCAGCTCACAGGCTCGCCGCCGCACTTCAGGTAATACGCCTCGGGATCGCTCGCGCTCACGGGCCCCGTGCCGGACGCGTTGGCGAGCTGCAGGGGCAGGGCGATGTCGCCGGGCTGGACCGTGTACTCGAAGACGAGGTCCGTGAAGTGCTTCTTGCCCTGAAACTCGGCGGAGAGCCAGTCGGATGCGACGTTCATCGGGAAGTTCACGCACTCCGCCTCGCGGACGCGGCCGCTGATCCACAGTCCGAGGCGCGGTTTGTTCGCCGCAATCTGCATCAACTGGTCCAACGTCTCGTTGCCCGTCGTCGGGTAGACGAACGTCCACGGGTTCTCGACGCCCTCGTCATCGGTCACCTTCCAGTTGATGTTCGCCAGGTGGAACCGGATCTGGATCGTCTGGCCGACCGACAAGGGGGCGTTCGGGTTGGGGAACGTGCAGGTCTCGATGTCGGGCACCTCGACCGAACGGATCTTGCCCGTCGCCTGGGCCGCCTGGGGCGCGGTGCACAGCAGCGCTGCAAGGACCGTGGCGCAGATGCCTGTCGTTTTCTTCATGTTCATGTTGGACCGCCTTCCTTCTTGGTAAATCAGTTTTGCTCCGCGGCCGCGCCCCGTGCGCGGTCTTCTGCGGCTTTACGTTGTGCATGACGGGCGCGAATCATTTCCCGCGCCTTCGAAAAATCGTTCGCCTCGGCCCTGAGCTTCGCCTGCTCCCGCGCCAGTTCCCGGTAGGCCGGGTACTTCTGCGGGTTGGCCTTGAGCTCGGTCCGCACCTGCTCGGGCGTGGCGCCGGCCGGCAACGCCGCGCGCGCGCGCGCCTCCTGCTCGCGCAACCCCATCTCCACGCGCGCCAGGGCCTTGCCCTTTTCCTGCCTCTCCGCCACCGCCTGGCGCAGCGCCGCGACATAGCGCTCCTCCGCGGACGGCGCCGCGACGTTCGTCGCCGCGGGCGCGGGAGCGGACGGACGCGCGGGGGCGCGCGCCTCCTCGGACGCGCGGTCGCACCCGACCACGCACGCGCACAGCGCCAGCGCGGCCAGGAGGCCGTATGGACGCTTAGTCGTCATTCCGGGGATCCTCCTTGTCGACGACGACCTTGTAGAACTTCTTCGCCTCGTCCGGGTCGAAGGTGATGGCCAGGTCCACCTCGCCGTCCGCCGTCGCGTACACGAGCCCGTCGCCCTCGTAGCCGGCCTGCATCTTCTCCACCGTGGCCCACGGGCCGGCCAGCTCGTTCGCCGCGTAGAGCGAGTAGTAGTAGCCCTTGTGGCCGTTCGCGACCTTCGCCTCGACCGTCAGCGTGCCGTCGTCGTTCGCGTAGATCGTGAGCAGCTGCTCGCCGTCCGGCGGCACGGGGATGAGCTCCTCCTCGGGGACGTCCTCGTTCGGATCCTCCTCCTCCGCGACTTCAAGCTGCCAGACCCAGATGAGCGTCATGTCCTCGGAGACCTTGAAGCCAGCTCCCGAGCCGTCGCCCTCGTCGCTCGTCTCGTCGACAAACCAGCCCACGCAGCGCCACACGCCGCCCGTCGCGTCCACGACCGGACTCGGAATGGAGAAGCCCACCGTAATGGCCGGCACGTCGGCCGATTCGCCGTCGGCGAGGGAAATGGCCTGGCCCGGCACGGCGACCACCTTCGTCGCGGGGACCGTGGCCACGTCCTCGAACGGATACAGGGCCTGCGGCTCTCCGTCCTCGTCCAGCTCAAGCGCATAGGACAGGACCGTCACCGTGTTCGTCTCGGCCGGCGCGTAGGCCGAACCCGACCCGCGGCGGAAGTTGGCCTGCACGGACACCGGCGCGAGGCAGTCCGAGACGAGCATGAGGCCCGCGGCGGACACGCCCTCCACGAGTCCGATCTCCTTCCGGCCGTCGCCGCCGACCCACGACTCGAAGACGAAGCCGCCGGCCACGTCGGGCTCGGCCGTGAACGTGGCCGTCGCGCCGTAGGGATACCAGCCGCTCCCCGGCGTCACCTTGTTGTTCCTGCCGCCGCCGTTGATATTGTACACTTTGACCGTGACGTAGACCGCGTTCGTCTTCACCGACCAGAGAAGCGAGACGACGTCGTTCGTGGCCACCGTGAACGTGGCCGTCGCCCCGGACCCCTTCTGCACCGCGCCGGTCGTCTCGTTCGTGAGCGTCCAGCCCGAACAGGTCAGCACCACGCCCGCCGTCTCGTTCGTGAGTTCGGAGAGCGACTTCACCGTCACCGACTGCCCGTCCTTTCTGAACGCGTTCACGTACTCGCCCGCCGCCGGCGTCTCCTCGACCGTGTTCGTGGCGCCCTCGTAGGTAATCGTGAAGAGCGGCGTCCCGTTCTCGAACGTGGGCGCCACGATCGCCAGCTTCGTGTTGCCCGACCGGCGCTGGTAGAGGTCCCAGCCCACGTCGAGCACGGCCTGCACGCGGTCCTCCTCGGTCACGTTCCAGTCGTACGTCAGCATGCCGTTGGAGGCGAGCCAGCGGTCGGACGCGTCCATCTCCTGCGGCAGGTACACGCCGACGGACGGCGACACGTCGCCCGCCGTGGACCCGGCTTCGCTGTAGATGTAGACGAACCGGTTCGTGAAGTCGCCCTCGTTCCCCTCGTCGAGGGCGTAGATGTAGTCGAGCACGGCCTGCGTGCCCGCGTCGCCGCCCGTGCCGCTCACGCGCAGCACGGCCTTGTTCTCGGCCAGCGCCGCGGCGATGGCGTCCTCCAGCCGGAAGCACACGGTCGCGTTGAGGAGCGGCCACGGCATGATCCAGTCGGGGAGGGCCGGGACGAGCTCGTCGGGGTCGGTCGATTCCGCCGCCGCCGCGCCGATCACGTACTGCGCCTGCTTGCCCATGCACTCGAGCGTGCCGCCCGACATCGACGCCGGCACGCGCGTGGCGAAGTAGCCGTTCGCGTCGGCGGCGATCACGCGCGTCTCGCCGTTCGTGTCCGTCACGCCCGGCATCGAGATCGAGACGCCGGCCATGTTCACCTGGCCGACGACCGGCACGATGTCGTCCGTGTCGTAGCCGAGCATCGTCACGAGGCCGTCCACGACCTCGGAGAGATAGTTGCCGCCGCCCACGGTGGCCTTCGTGTCGATGTACGGCAGCGCGTACCAGGCGTCGCCCGAACCGCCCCAGCCCATGAACACGCGCACGCGCTCCACGCCGTCCGCATCGATGCCGTAGCCGACGGCCACCACCGAGTGTCCCTCAATGCTCATGCCCACCGGCACGCCCGCCCAGCACTGCGCGTAGATCAGCTTGCGCATCTGCTCCTCCGTGGGGTTCGCCGAGTAGAAGGCGAGGAAGCGCGAGTTCTTGAAGCCGAAGATTTCCCGGTACGCCTTATCGATGTTGCTCTCGAACGCGCCGGACTCGCCGTCCGTCCACATCATCCCCACGCCCACGCCCGCGTCGTAGGCGACGCGGCCGAGCATCTCGCGCTGCTCGCCGGAGAGCTGGTCGTAGTCCGTGCGCGTCGTGCAGTTCGTGAAGAGGTTCCAGTCGTACGTGCCGCCGATCGTGGCCGCGTCTTTGCCGAAGGTGTCGCTGTAGGGGCTGCCGTTGTACTGGCAAGCCGGGTTCGCCACGCCGCTCGGGCAGTTCGTGACGCCGAAGAACTGCATCATCGCCGCGGCCGCCGTCGCGACGCAGCCGCACACCGCGTGGTTCGGCGTGTAGTAGTTGTAGCAGTAGCCGCCGCCGCCCGCGCTCTGGTTCCAGTGCGTGAAGCGCCCGTTCTTCTCAAAGCCGTCGACGACGTTGATCTGCACCTTGATCTCCTCGACGGCGTCCTTCACGCCCATGAGCGACGCGCCGCCGCCCACGCCGAGGCGCTGCCACTTCGCGCGCTTCACGGCCGCCCACTCCTGCGCGACGGACGAGACGGGCGACGCGCCCTGCAGCGACGCGCCGGCGGAGTCCTCGGGATAGAGGCCGAGGAAGCGCAGACGCCGACGCATGTCGCCCGCGAGGATGCCGCGCAGCGGATGCGCCGCAGGCAGCTCGCCGGGATCCTCCTCGAGCGCCGCGACCACGGGCTCGATCTCCGTGACCGGCGCCACGACCACGCAGCCGCCGCCCGTCATCGACACCTGGTGCCACAGCACCGTGTGCGCGGCGTTCGTGTCGCTGACCGTGATCACGGACTGCGCGGACGCCCCCGCGCCGAACGCGGCGTTGCGCGCCGCCCACGCGTTGGCAGCGGTCATCGCCATTCCGGGCGACACCTCCCCCGCGCACGCGTAACCCGCGGCGAATGCGGCGACAAGCGCCAAAATAAAGCTCTTCTTCATACGGCTCACCGTCCTATCCAGACAAGCTCAAGCGAGGGAAGTGTACACTTCCCCGAAAATCTGGACGAAATTATACACGGAATCGGCGCGAAAGCAAATGAAAAAAATCAAATTCTTTCAAGAAATTTTCCTTGACGGCTTCCCGTGAAGGTCCCCGACCGATACGACAAGACCCCGTTCACGAGCACCGCTTCCATGCCCGAAGCGAACGCGTGTGGTGACATATAGGTGACATTCTCGCGGAAATTCGCCTCTTGCCACACGGCGAGATCGGCGTACGCGCCGGGCTTGACGACGCCGCGGTCGCGGATGCCGAAGCGCGCCGCCGGCACGGAGGTCATGCGCCGGATCGCCTCCTCGCGCGAGCAGATGCGCGCGTGCCCCTCCACGCCGCCCGTGAGCAGACGGAAGAAACGCGGCATCGTGCCGTAGGCGCGCGGATGCGGATGGTCCTTGCCGAGCGGCCCCCACGGCGCGCGCAACGAGGCGTCGCTGCCGGGGACGATCCACGGACGCTCGAGGATCTTCTGCAGGTTCTCCTCGCTCATGCCGAAGAAGAACGCGCCCGTGCGGCACGCGTCGGCGGCGAGAATATCGCAAATGATCGTGCCGGGGGTGGCCGCGGCTCGCGGGGACGCTCGCCCTCCCATGATTTCATTAATGCTTTTGCCGCTACATGCGCGAGTCGCTTCAGCCCACGTGCCGCCGATCATCACCGCGGACCAGTCGCGGTCCTGCGCGTCGATCTCCGCGGCGATGCGCGCGCGGGTCGCGGGATCCTTCAGGCGCTCGATCTCCGCCGCCACGCCGCCCTCGCCCGCCCAGTCGGGAAAGACCACGTCGAGGTCGGTGCCCGCCGCGCAGTAGGGATAGCGGTCGCTGCCGAGCAGCTCGCCCGCGCCGACCGCGCGCTCGATCTTCGCGAGCACGTCGTCGATCTTGCCCCAGTTGCGGCGTCCGCTCGTCTTGAGGTGCGAGATCTCCGCGCGGATGCCCGTCGCGCGCACGAGGTCGAGCACCTCGTCGATCGCCTCGAGGATCGCGTCGCCCTCCGATCGCATGTGCGTGGCGTAGTAGCCGCCGCGCGCCGCCGCCACGCGCGCGAGCGCCGTCACCTCGGCCGCGTCGGAGTACTTGCCGGGCTGGTAGACGAGGCCCGTCGTGAGGCCCCATCCCCCGTCGTCGAGCTCGCGCGCGAGGAGGTTCTCCATCGCGCGCAGCGTCTCGGGCGTCGCGCGCACGGCGTCGTAGCCGATCACCGAACTGCGCAGCGTGTTGTGCCCCACGAACTGCACGGTGTTGATGGCGGGACGCACCTGGTCGAGCAGCGCGCGGTACTCCGCCATCGACCGCCAGGTGGGACCGGGCGTGCCGTCGCCGCCCGGATACGTCATCGACGCCCAGTCGCTCGAGAGCCGCGCCGCGCCGTAGCGCGGCACGGCGCTGCCGCCGCACTGCCCGTTGATCTCGGTGGTGATTCCCTGCGACAGCTTCGACGGCGCGTCCGGTTCGATGAGGAGGTAGGTGTCGCTGTGCGCGTGCGCGTCGATGAAGCCGGGCGTCACGAGACAGCCCGTGGCGTCGATTGCGGGAATCTGCGAAAGGGGCTTCGGATCGGGACTGGCGGGACTAACGGGACATCCGGGACTAACGGGACTTGCGGGACGCGGCAATATGTCGGCGATGCGGTCGCCCTCGACCAGCACGTCGGCGGGGAACGCCGCGCGCCCCGTGCCGTCGACGACGAGGCCGTTGCGGATGAGCACACTAGACATCGCCGCGTTCCATGTCGCGCTTCAGCGCCTTCTTCTTGAGCGCGTCGCGCTTGTCGTGCAGCGCCTTTCCGCGGCAGACGCCGAGCTCCAGCTTCACGCGCCCGTTCTTGAGGTAGAGCCGCAACGGCACGAGCGTGAGGCCCTTCGCCTCCGTCTTGAGACGCAGCGCCTCCACTTCCTTCCTGTGCACGAGCAGCTTGCGGTTCTGCTGGGGACGGTGGTTGAACCGGTTGCCGAACGCGTACACGGGGATGTTCATCTGCACGACGTACAGCTCGCCGCCCAGCACCGCGCCGTACGAACCGGAAAGAGAGGCCTCGCCGTTGCGCACCACCTTCACCTCGGTGCCCGAAAGCACGATGCCGCACTCGATTTTGTCGAGAACGGCATAGTCGTGCCAGGCCCGGCGGTTGACGGTCAAGTCGCCTGCGGGGACCTTCTTCTTTTTCTTGTCGGCCATCACTCGGCGAAGATGGACTTCAGCGCCGCGTGCTTCGAATGGCGCGTCTTCGCGTCCTCCGCACGCGCGATCGCGTCGAAGTCGATCTCGGAAATGAGCTTGCCCTCGGCGACCTCGCGCAGCGCGGTGTCAACCTTGTCCTCTTCAGACGACTCCGGCATCACAAGCGGCTTCTCGCCCGCAATGAGCTGCTTCTCCCGCTTCGAGATGAGGTTCACGAGAACCGGCACCGACGGGACGCGTTCATGGGCTTTTTTCAAAAATTCAATATTCATGATTCCTCCGCTGTTGAAAAGGAGTTAGATAGTATACCTTTTTTCTCGCCCGAAAGCAAGGGGGAATGAATCAATTGAATGGAACGCCATTCTTGTCAGTAGTCGTGATGCAAGCCTCTATGATGGCCCATACCCAGACGACGAGCGAAGAGATGCCGCACGTAAATGACCCCCCGAGAACCGATATCAGGAGCTGCGTAACACCACGTTCCATATATCCGGCGTAGAAGTTGTGGATGCCGAGTCCACCCAGGAAAATCGCCAGCAGCACGTAGGCGATCCGGCTTTTGGGCGGTACGTTCAGCACCATGTTCGTCGCAGGCTGGGGCGCGGCATACGCACCCCCCGCCGGAAAGGTAGGGGGGACAGGAGCCTGCGGAACAGGCCCGGCCTTCACCGCCGCGCCACAAACCGAACAAAATGACGATCCTGGCAGCACTTCGTTATTACATCTTTCGCACTTCACTTTTCGTTCTCCTTTTCGCCTTCTGAGGGTCAGACAAAACGCGGTCAGTTTATCATATTATGTATCGTGAAGTCAATCTGGCAAAAAACGAAAACCGAACCGCTGGGTTTCGGTTCGGTTTCGTTCAACAAGGTAACAAATGAAGTTTTCGGAGCAGGAGTCTCACCCGCGTCCACAAGAGTATATGCGGGGATGACAAACCGCTGACAAACTTTTTCAAAAAAATTTCAAAGCTCGCAGTGCGGCGCGATCCGACGCGTGTAGATCGTATGCGCCTGAAGGATGGCGAGTAGGGCGAAAATGGCGATCATCATCTCGCTACCTTCTTCAAAACATGTGCAAAACGAGCCAAAAGAGTTATTTACGACCTCTTCCTTACCCAATCCATGGGCATGGCGGTACCAGGCCGGAAGGCGATCCATCACCGCCACGACCACGCCCGATCCGCCGAAGAAGCAGACGCTCCAGGCTACGGGATGGAAACGGAAGAAGCCCTTGAAGAGCGGAACCGCATAATAGGCGAGTAATGCCGCGAAAACGCCAAAGAACGCGCCGAAATAAAACAGAACGCAGAGTTTTGCCGTAAACGGCACGGCGCCGTTCGTGAGGAAGCGCATCTTGAACGGCGTACCGGAGAGCGGATCGCCGTTCGGCTTGACGAGCCCATGCACGTTACCGTCCGATCCCACAATCGAGGGAAAGAGACGTTCCATCGCGATGAGATGCCAGTCCAGCTCCTTGACGATGGCCATGAACGCCACGCAGGAAACGGCCGCGCAGAGAAGCGCGCGACGACGACGCGATCCGGTGAATGGGCATTTCCACCACACGAGCGGAATGATCGCCGCATAGAAGGGAATCGTCGCCAGTTCAAAGGTGGAGCGGCCGTCTTGGCCGAACGAGGCCCCGTCAAACGCGTGCCGCAACGCGGTCGGCTCCATCACGAGCCACGTCACGAGCAGCGCGAGCGCGCACACGATGAAAACGACCGGCGCCGTGAGGTACGCCTTTTTCGATGAACAGTCAAATGTCATTGCCTGAGCCTCTCACTTCTTAATTGTTCACAAGTGCCACAAATGGGCTATTCGTTGAGCATGCCCTTGTACGCCACGCGGCGGACCTTCTGGATGGACGTGCGCTCGAGGGGATCCTTCGAGACGACGATCTTCCGCACGCGCTTGTAGTCGGCGAGATCGTGGCACTGCGCATGCACGTGCTCCTGCGCGATCTTCTCCGCCTCTTCCCAAGAAACTTCCTTGCCGCCGTTGCGGGCAGCGAGCAGGTCCGTGTCGGGATGCACCACGCACCCCACCTTCTCACCCGGCACGCCGCCCGTCGTGTAGCCCACCACCACGCAGTCCGCCACCACCGGGTCGGCCGCGATGCGGTTCTCCACCTCCTCCGGGTAGATGTTCTTCCCCTCGCGGTTCACGATGAGCGCCTTCTTGCGCCCGCGGATCGTGATGAGGCCGTCGTCGGCCACCGAGGCGAGGTCGCCCGTCTTGAGCCATTCCCCGTCGAAGGCCTCCTTCGTGGCGGCGTCGTTGTGCCAGTAGCCCTTCATCGTGATCGGCCCCTTCACCTGCAGCTCGCCCACGCCTTGCTCGTTCTGGTCCGCGAGGCGGATCTCGATGTTCGCGATCTTCGCGCCGATCGTGCCGATGCGCGCGCACTTCGGGCCGGCGATGGACACCACCGGCGCGCATTCCGTGAGCCCGTACCCCTCGAGCATCGTGATGCCGAGCTTCTTGAAGCCCTCGAGCACGTGCTTCGGACACGGCGCGCCGCCCACGATCATGAACCGAATCCGCCCGCCCAGGCCCTTCTTCACCGCGCCGAACACGAGGCAGCCCAAGCCGACCTTCATCAGGAACCGCGCCTTCTTCGACGCCTTCAGCTTCGCGTCGATCTTGTCGTAGATCTTCTCCGCGAGGAGCGGCACGCCCATCACCACCGTCGGGTGCAGCAGCTTCACGTCCTCCCCGATCGTGTAGAGCGAGCGCACGAAGAACATCCCCGACCCCGTCAGGAGCGGCACGACGAAGTTCGTGCAGAACGAGAAGGCGTGGAAAAGCGGCAGCACCACGAGGAACGTGTCTGCCGGCGTGATCGATTCGTTGAACGCCTCCAGCGCACCCACCGCGTCCGCCGTGAAGTTGCCGTGCGTGAGCATCGCGCCCTTCGGCTTGCCCGTCGTGCCGGAGGTGTAGATGATCGACGCGACGTCGTCCGCCGCCGCCGCGTGCGCGTCGTACCACGACGTGTCGCGCACGTCCGCGCACAGCGCCGCGAGGGCCTGCACGGGCACGGACCCGATCGCCTCGTACGCGCCCTCGCCGTCGACGAGGACCACGGCGCGGACGGACGGCAGGTTCGGCACGATCGCCCGCATCATGTCGAGATGCGACCGGTCCGTCGTCACCACGACTGCGCCGGAGTCCTGGAGGATGTACGCCACCTCGTCGTTGTGGAGCTTCGGGTCGATCGGCACCACCGCCACGCCCGCCCCGCTGCACGCGAGGTAGACCTCCATCCACGTCGGCGAGTTCTGCAGGATCAGCGCCACGTTCTCCTCGCGCGGACGGAGCGCGAACGCCGTGCCGTAGGCCGACCCCGTGCGGCGCACGTCGGCGAGAAACGCCGCAAACGTGCGCGACACCCATTCCTTGCCCTCGTAGGAGCGGAGCGCCTCGGCGTCCGGAATCTCCTGCGCGTGCTGTTCAAGTAACGATCGGATCGTCATGGCAGAAATCCTCACTTTGCGATGCCGAGGCGCTCCCCAGCATACCTTCCGCGGTGGATCGGCCCCCACCACCATTCGTTGTCAAGATACCACTGCACGGTCTTGCGGATGCCCGTGTCGAACGTCTCGCGCGGCTTCCAGCCCAGCTCGCCCATCAGCTTCGCCGGGTCGATCGCATAGCGCAGGTCGTGGCCCGGACGGTCCGCGACGAACGTAATCAGGTCCGCATAGGAGCCCGCCGGCCGCGGCTTCAGCCCGTCCAGGACGCGGCAGACCGTGCGCACCACCTCGAGGTTCGTGCGCTCGTTGTGGCCGCCCACGTTGTACGTCTCGCCCGGCACGCCCCGCTCGTTCACGAGCCGGAGCGCGGCCACGTGGTCGTCCACGTACAGCCAGTCCCGCACGTTCGCCCCCGTGCCGTACACCGGCAGCGGCTTGCCGTCCAGGCAGTTCAGGATGATCAGCGGGATGAGCTTCTCGGGGAAATGGTAGGGGCCGTAGTTGTTCGAGCAGTTCGTGATGAGCGTCGGCAGGCCGTACGTGTCGTGCCACGCGCGCACGAGATGGTCCGAGGCCGCCTTCGACGCCGAATACGGCGAGTGCGGCGCATAGGGCGTCCGCTCCGTGAAGAAACCCTCCGCGCCGAGCGAGCCGTACACCTCGTCCGTGGAAATGTGCTGGAAGCGGAACGCGGCCTTTCCCGCGTCGTCCAGCGTGCGCCAGTGGGCGAGCGCCGCCTGGAGGAGCGTGGCCGTTCCCGTCACGTTCGTGCGGATGAACTCCCCGGGACCGTCGATCGACCGGTCCACGTGCGACTCGGCGGCGAGGTGGAACACCGTATCCGGACGGAACTCGGCGAACGCGCGGTCCATCGCGGCCGCGTCGCAGATGTCAGCCTGCAGGAAGGAATAGCGCGGCGAGTCCGAGACCTCCTTCACGCTGTCGAGGTTGCCCGCGTACGTCAGCTTGTCGACCATCAACACGGTGGCATCCGTGTCGCGGACAAGATGACGCACGAGCGCGGAGCCGATGAAGCCGGCTCCCCCCGTCACGATGCAGCGCTTGTTGAACATGTTCTGTCAATCCTCTTGGCAGTTTCGGACCGATATGATACCACGATTCAGCCGCTTTATCAATCCCCTATCGGCGGACCGATCCATTTCAGCGGGTCCCGGACGAGGTCCATCGCCTTGCCCTGGCCGCGGGCCACCAGGACGCGGGCCCCGAGCGCCGCGCACGCCCGCTCGATCTCGGCGGCGTCCATGGAGAGCGCCGC
>JAFRNO010000626.1 GCA_017430155.1 Kiritimatiellia bacterium
TACGCCGTTCGCCGACAACATGGTTCTGCAGCGCGGGCGCGCGGTGCCCGTGTGGGGCGTCGCCGATCCGGGCGAGAAGGTGACCGTCGCGTTCGCCGGGCAGACCAAGACCGCCCAGGCGGGCGCGGACGGCAAATGGAGCGTGTCGCGCGACGCGATGGACGCGTCGAAGGAGAACCGCGTCCTCACGGTCGCCGGCGCGTCCAACACCGAGACGATCAGGAACGTCCTCGTGGGCGAAGTGTGGTTCGCGAGCGGACAGTCCAACACGGAATGCCCCATCTGGGGACCCAGCCCGCGCTACCGCGACGGGCAGGGTGCCGTGATGACCGCGGCGGCGCGGCGTCCGTTCATCCGCTACGTGAAGAACGCGCGGACGCCGTCCCCCACGCCGAGGCTGGACTGGAAGGCGGTCTGGCGCGACTATTCGCCGACATCCTTCAAGGAGACCTTCAAGAGCAACCTTTCCGCGATGGCGTTCTACTACGCGCTTGAGCTGCATGACGCGCTCGGCGTGCCGGTGGGCATCATCGATTCCAGCTGGGGCGGCACGCGCATCGAGCCGTGGACGCCGCCGTCGGGGTTCGCCGAGCCGCCGAAGATCCCCGAGAAGACGAACCACCAGACGGCCACGTTCCTCTGGAACGGCATGGTTGCCGCGTTCGCGCCCTACGCGATCAAGGGCTTCATCTGGTACCAGGGGTGCAGCAACGCCGGCGACGGACGCAGGTACTGCGCGAAGATGCATGACCTCTACAACGGCTGGGCGAAGGAGTTCAAGAACCCAGACCTCAAGCTCTACTTCGTGCAGCTCGCGCCATACTCCCACAGCTGGTTCGAAGTCCAGCAGGGCCAAAGGCTGTTCGCCGAGGAGGAAAAGAACGCCGCAATGGTCACAACGTGCGACATCGGCAACTCGTGGGACATCCACCCCAACGACAAGGAGACGGTCGCACGGCGTCTCGTCCTCCATGCGCTTAAGCGCGACTACGGCTTCGACGGTATCATCGACGACTCTCCGGCGCTCAAGTCATGGAAGATCGAAGGCGGCAAATTCGTAATGTCCTTCAGCAACGCAAACTCCTGGTACGCCTACAACGCCGACCGTTCCGTCGCGCAGGGCTTCGAGATCGCCGGCAAGGACGGCAAGTTCGTCCCCGCGAAAATCGAGAACAAGGGCGCGAACGGAACGCTCGCCGGAACGGAGCTGATCGTCTCCGCGCCCGGCGTCACGGAGCCGCGCCGTCTCCGTTACCTCTATTCCAAGCCATGGATCGGCTCGCTGTATTCGTTCGATTCGGGGCTGCCCCTCGGTCCGTTCGAGATCGACGCGCGCCGTCCCGAGGACGACCTAACCGACGTCAACGCCAAGATCGGCGATGCGCTGAAGGTTCCGGAACTCGCGGGGTTCCGCAAGGTCCTCGCCGTTGACATTCCGATCGGTCGCTTTGCCGGCTATTCCTTCGACGAGACGGCGAAGGCAGGCTCGTTCTCGCGCGTCGCGTATGCGCTCGAGCTCGAGCGCACGGACGGCGCGGTCGAGTGGACCGTCGCGGCGATGGACGCCTTCACGCCCGACGCCGCGAAGCTCGGCGTCCCGTGCGCGAGCGGCGCGTGCTTCCAGAAAAAGGTCGGCAACCTCGTCGTCCGCTCCAACCGCAGGGGCGTCGAAGAGGGGGCGCGTGGCGAGGGCATCATCGAGTTCTTCACGAGCAACTACGGGACGCATAAGGCCCTTGCCGGCGCGGCGGGATCCGACAAGATATACGACTGCAACGATACGCCCAGCGCCCCTCACAAGGACGGCTATGGCTGTCTGCAGGTTCACGACGCCACGACCGGCGCGACGATTTTCGCCTACAACCGCTTCGGCGGCACGGCGGACATCGGCATCGGAGTCAACAAAGGCAACGACAACACCGACTGGACGTTCATGTCAAACGCGGGCGAGTTCAAGGCGCGCCGCCTGACCGTCCTCGTGAAGTGACGCGGACGCCACCATGTCTGCCGACGGCATGCCCGTTGAATGAAAGGAGCGAAAGATGAGGGGATCGATTATCGTCGCCTGCCTGCTGGCGGGCATGGCCGCCGGTGCGGAGGAATGGACCGAGGCGCGCGTGCGCGGGCTTGAGCGCCGCGTGCTGGAGACGGTGGCGGACCTTGCGCTCGTGCCGCCGAAGCTGATCACGTCGCCGGGGCCCGAGTACGGTGCCGCGAACGAGCGGTGGGCGATGAACAACGGCGCGGCGCTTACGCCGAAGGGACGCCTCTGGGCGAGCTGGGTCGGCGGCGGCGACTCGCCGGACGCCTACACCGTCTGCGCCTTCTCCGACGACAACGGCGCGACGTGGGGCAGCCCCGCGCTCGTGGTGGACGGACACGACCCGAAGCGCATCCCGTTCCCGCGCAGCAACATCATCGCGAACCTCTGGACGGATCCCGCCGGCAAGCTTCACCTCTTCGTGAGCCAGTCCATGTGGCACAACGACGGCCGCATGGGCGTGTGGGAGACGGTCTGCGCGAACCCGGACGACGCGCAGCCCGTCTGGTCGCCCATCCGCCGCATCTGCGACGGCGCGGCGCTCAACAAGCCCGTCGTCCTGCGGAACGGCACGTGGCTCCTGCCCGTGGAGCTCCCCCGCGCGTGGGGACCGTGGAAGGGCCTGTTCGGCACGAGCGAGACGGATGCGGGGGCGCTCGCGCTCGCCTCGACCGACGGCGGCGCCACGTGGGAGCGGCGCGGAACCGCGATGGTTCCCGACAGCAACTGGCCGGAGAACCACATCCTCGAACTAAAGGACGGCACGCTTCGCATGTACATGCGCTCGCGCCCCGGCCTGCGTGTGACGGAATCGCGCGACGAGGGCCGCACATGGGGTCCGGTGACAAAGCCCGACGGCATGGACCAGCCTTGCGCCCGCTGCCAGGTGCGCGCGCTCGCCTCGGGCAACTGGATCTTCGTGAAGCACATTTC
>JAFRNO010000627.1 GCA_017430155.1 Kiritimatiellia bacterium
GAAAGACGGCGCGCTGGCCGCGCTCACCACCACGGACAATAGAGAGATTCTGTGCCGCAATACGACGTGCGACAGCGTGATCGGCGGCGATTCCGCACGTCCTGGCGATTGGCAGTGTCCGTTCATCGGCACGTGCCATGCCTTCCGTCTGTACGACCGCGTGCTGACGGCGGACGAGCTGGCGGTCAACGCGGCTGTCGACGCTGTACGCTTCCGGGGCGCGAACCCGGCAACGCTGACGCTGCCGGCAGGCTGGGCGTTCGACGCGCAGGGGAATCTGGTGAAGACCGTGTTGGTCTCGGCCATTGGCGGTACGGTCTCCCTCGGCGACGAACCTGCGGCGGCAATGGTCACGACGAATGTCATCCAGGACGCATCGTCCCTCACGCTTACCTTCACGGCAACGGCCGCCGCCGGGTACGAGTTCGTGGGTTGGGAAGGCGATACGAATGCGATCACGGCGAGCAACGGCTTGGAGGTGACAGTCGATTGCACGGATCCTGTGTCGCTCTTCGCCGTCTTCCGTTCGACCGGCGGCATCTCTCCCACGTTCACGGTGCAGGGACAGTACGCGACCAACGGCCTTGTGGCCTGGTTCGACGGCTACGAGAACGCGGGATTCGGCCAGCACAGCGCAACTGCCACCACCTGGAAGGACCTTTCTGGCAGGGGCAACGACGCGACGGTCGACATGACGCTTGTCGGGTGGGGGGAGACATGCTACACAAATATCGCGACGCAGGGGCGTCCCGTCACAATCACCCCGGCCGGCATCACGCCGACGATCCTCACCACGAACTGGACGATGGAGTGTGCCTCGCGCACGATCGACCCGTCTGGCACGCGCTCCTCGTATTTTGGCAACTTCAACGGTGATACAGGCCTGAGCATCGAAAGGTTGAACGGCAAGTTCCGTCTGTGGTACGCAAACAAGCCGAACATCCCAAACATCTCCTCGCATGCCCAAGACGAGGCGACGGTGTTCTCGGCGCACTGCGCCCCGACGACGCAGACGGTGTACAAGGACGGTGCACGTGCTTGGTCTGCAGTCACGAACCTGACTGCCGTCAACAAGATGAACACCGGTTCCGCGTACTGCATCGGCGGCGAGAACCAGCGCGCGAATATGATGTTCCGCGGCAATTTCTACGCGTTGCGTCTGTACGGGCGGCTACTCTCCGGCGGCGAGGTACGGGTCAACGCGGCGGCAGACGCGGCGCGCCTGATGCGGACCGTTCCCGCGACGGCGTGGATCGGCGCTTCAAGCACCGACTGGCTGGACGGCGCGACCTGGAGTGGCGGCGTGCCCAGCGTGATGACGGCGGCGTTCGTCGCACCTGCGGCGGGCAACCTTGACCTCACGCTGCCGCATACGGCGCCGGCCATCACCAACCTGACGATTCGCAACGCCGAGGGCCTGACGCGCGTGACGGTGCCGGCGGGCGGGTCGCTCCATTCCCGCGACGGCATCCTGACCGTCGCGCAGGGCGGCGAGTTCGTCGTGTCCGACAGGGCGACGGTAACGTTCGACGGCACGGGCATCACGCGCGCGAAGAGCGTATACGCGGTCGACGTCTCGGACGGCGGAAGGTTTGTCATGAACGGCGGCGACGTCTCTCTCGCATCGTTCAGCGGCGCGTTCCGCATGAGCGGGCTGGAGGGAAGCACGGGTTGCCTGTCCATCGCGTCCGGCAACCTGAACATCGAACCGGTCGCGTCGTCGCACGGCATCCAGGCGGAGAAGGGCGGACGGATCGAGATGACGGGCGGAAAGTTGTCCGTGACCGCGCCCGCCTACACCTCGACCGGGAATATGCCGCGCTTCACGCTCCTGGACGACGGCAGCATCGACTTGTCCGGTACTGCCGAGATGAGTTTCGTCAACGTCGCCCCCTCTTTTGGCGCGGGGGAGGTCAATCTCTCGGGCAACGCAAGCATCGGCGTGAAGCCTGAATGGTCGACGCTGAAAGGAAAGCTTTATCTCTACTTCATTCCGGGCGCGGGCGAGACGTGTCGCGTGACGGTCAACGACGCTGCGTCCATGTCGGCCTCGGAAGGCAGTGTCTACATCTGGCTGGGCGACGAGACCCACGGCGGACGCACCGTCCTGAACTGGAACTCGTCGAAGTCGATCGTGGCCCTCAATTCGTTTGCCGTCGGCAATGGGAACGGTTACGGCGAACTGAACGTCTCGGCGGGTCTCGTGCAGGGACGTGGACGTGGCCTCAAGCTGGGCGAGCACGGCACCACGGCGAGGGCTTTGCTCTTCCCGACGGGCGTGGTGACCGTGACGGGCGGGCGGCTGCTCAACTCCAACAACACCAACGGGGACAACACGATGCACGGACTCGTGGTGGGCGCCGGCAACTGTTCGAGCCTCACCAGCCCCGGGCTGTTCCGCGGCATCCTCAACGTGCAGGGCGGCTCGGTGACGAATCTGGGGCACTATTTCGGCGTTGGCCTCGGCGTGGGCGAGGGAGACGTGACGCAGACGGGAGGGACGATCCACCACAAGCCGTCGGCCGGACACCAGATGATCGTGGGCGCGTGGGGCGGTACGGGGCGGTACGTCGTTTCCAACGGCATGACGACGGCCACGAGCGACGTGTACGTGGGCGGCATCACGACAAACCTCTTGACGCACAAGCCGATCACGCTCTACACGGTCTGCCCCGTGACGAACCATTGCGCGAAGGGACTGCTGCGCGTGGCGGGCGGGTCGTTCGCGACGGACGGGACGCTGTGTCTGTCGCAGGACGGCGAAGGCGTGCTGGAGATCGGGTCCGCGGGCGCGGTGACGGCGGCGAACGTGACGCTCACGAACACGCCGGCGGCGCTCACGGGCAGTACGGATATCGCGGCGAAGGTGCGTTTTGCGTTCGGGTCGCAGGGCGTGGGCACGCTGACAACTCCTGGCGCGCTGACGATCGGGCCGGGCGCGACGCTGGAGGTGGATTCGACGGCGCTTGAGGCCCACGGGGTGTTCCCGATCATTTC
>JAFRNO010000628.1 GCA_017430155.1 Kiritimatiellia bacterium
CGGCGGGCGCGGTGACGCTCACGGCGGGCGGCGCGCTCTCCGACTCCGTCACCCGCCGGCTTCTGGTGACCTTCTGCAAAACCTCGCCATTCTGGTAGGGTGGCCTCGATGATGATACCGCTTGGCGGTTTCATCAAAACCGCCAAGCTGAGTTTTGCAACTGCCTCTACAGTTTACGTGGCAATCAAATTGGTTATTTATCGGATGCGGGTGATGGCGCCGAACTTGCAGACCTGCTGGCACTGCTTGCAGCCGGCGCAGAGCGACGGGTCGATCTTCATCTGGAAGCGGCCGGGGGCCGTCTCCTTCCCGCGCGTCATCGCGGGGCAACCCATCTTGAAGCACGCGCCGCAGGCCTTGCACTTCTTCTCGTCGACGGCGCAGAGGCCCTCTTTCGTGAGCTTCGCCGCGATGCGGCACGGCGCGTAGGCGATGATCACCGCACCCTCGTCGCCGTCCATCGCGTCCTTCAGCACCTTCTCCAGCTCGCCGAGGTCGTCCGCGCTCACGGTCGCGACCTTCTTGTAGCCCATCGCCTTCGCGACGGCGGCGATCTCCGTGATGGGCGCGGGGTCGCCGGCGAGGGTCTTGCCCGTGCCGGGGTTGTCCTGGTGGCCGGTCATCGCGGTGATGCGGTTGTCGAGGACGACCGTCGTCACCGGCGTGCCGTTGTAGTGCGCCGAGAGGATGCCCGTGAGGCCGCTGTGGAAGAACGTGGAGTCGCCCAAGACGGCGCAGATGCGTCCCTTGAGGCCCGCCTTGCGCATGCCGGCCGCGTTGCCAATCGAGGCACCCATGCAGATCGTCGAGTCCATCGCGTTGAGGGGCGGGAACGCGCCGAGCGTGTAGCAGCCGATGTCGCCCGTCACCGTGGCGCCGAGCTTGTGCAGGACGTAGAAGACGCCGCGGTGTCCGCAGCCCGCGCACAGCACGGGCGGACGGGTCGGAAGGGAAGGATCGGGCTTCGCCGCCTTCGCCTTCGGCACGTCCTTCAGGAGTTCGTGGCGGAGGTTCTGGAGACGGTCCGGATTGAGCTCGAGCATGTTGAGCTCGGTCTTGTGGCTCTGCACCTTGATGCCGAGCGCGCGCACCTGGCTCTCGATGAACGGGTCGAGTTCTTCAATCACGAGCACGTGGCGCACGGTCTTCGCGAACTTCTTCACGAGTTCGGCGGGGAAGGGGTTCGTCCAGCCGAGCTTGAGGATGGTGAACTCGGGGAACACTTCCTTCACGTACTGGTATGCGACGCCGCTCGTGATGATGCCGACCTGCTTCTTGCCCGGCTCGATGCGGTTGAACTTCGAGCGGGCGGCGGCGCGGGCCATTTCCTGCTCGCGCTTCTGCGCGGCGAGACGCTGCCCGCGCGCGAACGCGGGCACGGGGATCGTGTGCGTGATGTCCTTCTGGTAGGGGGTCACCGGATGCGGCGCGGGGTGGAAGTCGCCGAGGTCCACGAGAGAGCTCGAGTGGGACGTGCGCGTGGTGAGGCGGAGGAAGCAGGGCACGTGGTACTTCTCGGACGTCTCGAAGGCCGCCTGCGTCATGTCATACGCCTCTTGGCTGTCGGAGGGTTCGAACATCGGGGCGCGGGCGAACTTCGCGATGTTGCGGTTGTCCTGCTCGTTCTGCGAGGAGTGCATGCCGGGGTCGTCGGCCGTGACCACCACCATGCCGCCCGTGGCGCCCACGTACGTGAACGTCATGAGCGGGTCCATCGCCACGTTCAGGCCCACGTGCTTCATGGCCGTGAGCGCGCGCGCGCCCGCCATCGACGCGCCGATGGCGGTCTCCATGGCGACCTTCTCGTTCACGGCCCACTCGCACTTCACGGTGTCCTTGAACTTGGCGATGTTCTCGAGGATTTCCGTGGACGGCGTGCCCGGGTAGGCGCTCGCCACGATGCAACCGGCCTGCGCGGCGCCACGCGCCACGGCCTCGTTTGCGGACAGCAGGACTTTCTTCGCGCTCATCTTCTTGCTTTCTCGACTTCCCTCGGGACTACATCAGCGACTTGTAGAGCTTGGCGATCTGCGCCACCGTGCAGTCGCGCGGGTTGCCCGGACGGCACGCGTCCGCGTAGGCGCTCTCCGCGAGGAACTGCACGTCCTCCTTCTTGAGGACGCCCTTGAGGTCCGGCGGGATGCCCACGTCGGCGGAGAGCTTCTCGACCGCCGCGACCGCGGCCTTGCGCGCCTGGGCGAGCGTCATCTTCTCGACGCCCTTCACGCCCATCGCCTCGGCGATCTTGCGGTACTTCGTGCCCGTCGCGGGGGCGTTGAACTTCATCGCCGTGGGGAGGAGGATCGCGCACGCCTTGCCGTGCGGCATGTCGTAGAGCGCCGAAAGGCCGTGCGCCATCGAGTGGTCCACGCCGAGGCCCACGTTCGAGAAGCCCATGCCGGCGATGTACTGGCCGAGCGCCATGCCCTCGCGTCCGGACGGCTTGTTCGCCACGGCGTCGCGCAGGTGGAGCGAGATGAGGCGGATCGCCTCGAGGTGCATCATGTCCGTCATCGGGCACGCGGCCTTCGTGATGTAGCCCTCGATCGCGTGCGTGAGCGCGTCCATGCCCGTGAACGCCGTGAGGCCCTTCGGCATGGTCGCCATCATCTCGGGGTCGACGAACGCCACGACGGGGATGTCGTGCGGGTCCACGCACACGAACTTGCGCTTCTTCTCGACGTCCGTGATCACGTAGTTGATCGTGACCTCGGCGGCGGTGCCGGCCGTCGTGGGCACGGCGAGGATCGGCTTCGAGGGGTTCTTCGTGGGGGCCACGCCCTCGAGCGAGCGCACGTTCGCGAACTTCGGGTTCGCGATGATGATGCCCACGGCCTTCGCGGTGTCCATCGAGGAGCCGCCGCCGATGGCGACGATGCAGTCCGCCTTCGCGGCCTTGAACGCCTTCACGCCGTTCTTCACGTTCGCGATCGTGGGGTTCGGCTTGATCTCGGAGTAGACCGCATACTTCACTTTCGCCTTGTCCAGAAGGTCCGTCACCTTCTTCGTGACGCCGAACTTGATGAGGTCGGGATCGGAGAAGACGATCGGACGCTTCAGCCCGCGGCGCGCGAGCTCGCCGACGATTTCCTTCACGGCGCCTGCGCCGTGGTAGCTTGTCTCATTTAGTATTATGCGGTTCATTTTTCGGTTGTCTCCGTTTCGGGTGAAAAATCGCCGCATATTATACCATATTTCCCCCAAGGCCTCGGTGAAATTATGGTATAATGGGCGGCAATGAGACCGATAGCCACAGACACGCATGACTTCCCGTCACTGAGAAGGGACGGGTGCATCTACGTTGACAAGACGAAGTTTATCCATCGCCTTGTATCAACGGTTGGTTCCAAGCTGTACTTCCTGTCGCGTCCGCGGAGGTTCGGGAAGTCGCTCACGATTTCCGCGATGAAAGCGCTGTTCCAGGGACGGCGCGAACTGTTCAAGGGCCTCTACATTGACGGCACGGACTGGAAGTGGGAAAAGTACCCCATTATCCACTTTGAGTTCAACGACCTCACGACGACGAGCCTTGAGGAGTTCGAGAAGGATCTCGCCGATCATGTGGAGAATCGCCTGCGCGCTGCCGGATACGCTTATGACAGCACAAAGTCCGCGCATTACAATTTCGGCATGGCTATAACTGAACTTGCGGCAAAATGCAGAGAGGACGGGAACGAGAAGGGCGGTGTCGTGATCCTCGTTGACGAGTACGACGCGCCGGTCGGGCATGCGCTCGGCGACATCGATTTTGCGGAGAAGGTGCGTGACCGGCTTTCTGCCGTCTATTCGCAGATGAAGAACCGCACGGGCGACATCAAGTTTCTGTTCATGACTGGCGTGTCGAAGTTCACGAGGCTTTCCGTGTTCTCCGCGTTGAGCAACATCGTCGACGTGTCGCAGAAGGACGAGTTCGCGACGATGTTCGGCTACACGGAGGAGGAGCTTTCCGCCAACTTCGAGGAGCATCTCCGCGAGCACGCCCGAATCATGGGCAAGTCGTACGAGGAGTACCGTGCCGAGATGAAATGGTGGTACAACGGCTTCCGGTTCGCGAAGGGCGATCCGACCACTGTGTACAATCCGATATCGGTCGCGCTGACGCTCTACAACAAGGAGCGCGGCGGATTCTCCGCGACGTGGGCGACGACGGGGCGTCCGTCGATGCTGATGAACTACCTGAAGCGCGAGGATCTTCTCGCAATAGACTACGAGTGCATGGAGGACGTGTCGGAGGCCGAGTTCGACGTGGCGGAACTGCACAGGCTCCGTCCGACCGCGATGCTCTATCAGTCGGGGTACCTTACGGTGAAGGACTACGACGACGGGCTTTACACCCTCGGCGTCCCGGACGAGGAGGTGCGCCGCGACCTCGCGACGCTCATGGCGGGCGCGGCGGCGGACGAGGACATGCAGTGGGCGGCGTCGCTGAGCGCGAAGTTCGTCGGCGCGAAGTGGCCGATGTTCTTTGTCGGCCTCAAGTCGCTCTACGCGCACATGCCCTACGGCGCGCTGGAGGGCACGATTCACGAACACTCATACGAACGCATCCTCTGCACGCTTCTTGCCGCGCAGGGCGTGAGGTGTCGTGCCGAAGACGTGCAACCCAGCGGGCGCGCCGACGTGGTCGCCGAACACAAGAAGGGCATCTTCATCTTCGAGCTGAAGGTTGACGAGCCGATCGACAAGGCGTTTGCACAGATACGAAAGAAGGGCTACGCCGAGCCGTATCTAGCGGACGGGCGTCCCATCTGGCTCGTTGGACTCACCTTCGACAGTTCCACCCGCCGCCTTGCCGACTGCGCGGCGGTGCGGTGGAATGAGAATAACTTCTAATGCTTTTTAGACAGGATTACGGGATTATCAGGATTGACAAGATTATGAAATCAAAAAAAACAGTAAATCCAGCAAGCCCTGTAATCCTGGCGTTCGTCGTTTGTCTTGCCGCTGTCGCATCGACGTGCGGCGCGGCGGAGGCGAAAGTCGATCCGACGAAACTGGAGTTCAAGCTGCTCGCCACGCGCCGGTTCATGCTGGACAACGAGGTGATGCTCTCCGAGTTCGTGCCGGGCGAGGTGGCGCGCCCGAGTCTCCAGAACGCGCGGATGCCGTATTGCCCGGCCCCCGCGCCGAACGTCGCCTACGGCGGCGGGGCAATGACGCTTTCCGCGCCCGCCGACGCATCCTGCGCGGGCGTCTATTTCATCGGGGCGTTCCATCCGGGCGTCCACTTCTCGGCGGACGTGCGCAGCCTCACGCCCGGCGCGGCGGCGCTGATGGACATCGCGCCCTACGACGGCTCGTTCCGCGTGCGCGTGCGCGCCGAGCCGGGGAAGCCCGTGGCGTTCGAGCAGACGTTCAACGGCGAGAGGCTGTCGGCGCGGTTCGACGAGCCGCAGGTCGTGCCGGCGCCGCCGTTCCGCCTGTCGCTCGTCGTGGCGGGGCCGACCATCCTCGTGGCGGTGCGCAAGGACGGCGACGTGCGTTATCTCGCCTCCATCGCGCTGGCGGACGAGCCGGACATCCGCCGCCGCGACCTCGCCGGCACGCTCAAGTGCGCGGCGGGTGCAACACTGCCGCCCGGCGGCAGCGCCGCGATCGAACGGGC
>JAFRNO010000629.1 GCA_017430155.1 Kiritimatiellia bacterium
CGCTCCGGCGCGGCAAGAACAAAGTCGAGATCAAGGTGGCCAACCGCTGGAAGAACCGAATGATCGGCGACGAGCGGTTGCCGGAAGACGGCGCGTGGGGGGCACCCTGGGGCGGCGGTCCGACGAAACTCATGGAGGATATGCCGGACTGGTTCGTGCAGGGCAAGATGGCGCCTTCCGGCCGGATCGCATTTTCAACGGCGCGTCCGTGGACGGCGGATTCTCCGCTCGCGCCGGCCGGGCTCGAGGGTCCGGTGTACGTGATGACAACTGAAACGGACGAGACCAAGTAAACCGGTACGGAAAAGGAGTACGCATGAAAAAGACGATATTCATAACTGGTGCGACGAAGAACACGGGCCTGGGGATCGCCCGCAAGTTCGCGGCGGATGGCTGGAACGTGGCCGTGTCGAGCCGCGACCGCGCGGCCGCCGAGGAGACGGCGCAGGCGCTCGCCGCCGAGTTCGGCGCGGAGGCTCTCGGCCTCGCGATGGACCCGGCGGAGGTGCCGTCGATCCGGGCGGCGTTCGCGGCGCTGAAGGGCCGCTTCGGGCGGTTGGACGCGTTCGTCTCCAACGCCGCCAACCTCGGTGTGGGTTTTTCCGTGCTGAACTCGGAGGAGTCCGACTGGGACGCCGTGGTGAACGCGAACGCGCGCGGGTCGTTCTTCGGCGCCCAGGAGGCGCAACGTCTGATGACGGAGGGCGGCTCGATCGTGTTCATCTCCAGCTGCCACGCGAAGAAGGCCGTGCCGGGCCGCGCGCTCTACACGATCTCGAAGGCGGCGATCGGCGGCATGACGCGCTCGCTCGCGGTCGAGCTCGGCTGCCTCGGCATCCGCGTGAACGCCATCCTCGCGGGCGCGGTGCGCACGGACCGGTGGGACGGCCTTTCGGACGAGGAAGTCGAGAAGCGCCGGTCGCGCTGGCCGGTCGGGCAGGAATCCACGCCGGAGCAGATCGCGGCCGCCGTCGCGTTTCTCTGTTCCGACGCCGCCGCCACCATTTCGGGCGCGGAGATTCCCATCGACAGCGGCATCGGCGCCTGCCTGCTCGCCTACAACAAGAACTGGATCCAGAACGACCCCTACAACGTCAAGTACTGGGAAAAGAAATGACGAATGACGAATGACAAATGACGAATGACAGTCAAAAAGATTAACCTCTCTCCAAAAGGCAAAAACATGTTGAGTAAATCAAAAGCAAACCACTTGGTAATCCTTGCGCTCGCGGCACCGCTCGCGCTTGCCGCGAAGCCTGTGATCGACGACGCGCACGACCGCGTGCAGACCACGCTCGACCCGATGATGGACCGCATCGGCACGCTCGTGCCGCGTTCCGCGAAGGAGATCGGGCCGTCGCACCTCGCGCTCGGCTGCGAGATGCTGCCGCGCGACTACGGCGACTTCGAGAACTTCAAGGAGTACATGCCGCCGCTCGGCATCGCGCGGGTGCGTCTGCACGCGGGCTGGGCGAAGCTTGAGCCGGAGCCGGGCAAGTGGGACTTCGCGTGGCTCGACCGCCAGGTGAACTGGCTCATCGAGAACGGCATGGAGCCGCTCCTCGAGACGAGCTACGGCAACCCGGCCTATCCCGGCGCGGGCGGGGCGTCGCTCTCCGACGGCATGCCGCAGGGCGAGGAGGCGCTCAAGGCGTGGGACCGCTACATCGAGAAACTCGTGACGCGTTACCCGCAGGTCAAGAACTGGGCGTGCTGGAACGAGCCGAACAACATCGACGCGAACACGCCGGCGATCGTGGTGGACAACAACATCCGAACGGCGCGGATCATCAAGAAGCACATCCCCGATGCGAAGATCGGGATGCTGTCGCTGGGTTCGCGGAAGATGGTCCCCTTCACGGACGCGTGTCTCCGGCTGTTCAAGGAACAGAACGCGATCGGTCTCTTCACGTGGATCATCTACCACGACTATTCGCCGAACCCGGACACCTGCTATGCAACCCAGGTTGTCGCCTGGGTGAAGACCGTGCGCAAATACGCCCCGGAACTGAAGATCTGGAACGGCGAATCCGGCGCGACGAGCGATCCGCATTTCTCGGCCAACATCTCGTCCCTGAAGTGGAACTCGGAGCTTACGCAGGCGAAATGGGACGCGCGCCGTCTCGTGGCGGACCTCGGCCACGGCTTCGACTCGCTCGTGTTCACGATGTACGACCCCTGCTACGACTATCCCGAGCGCTACTGCCGCCACATCCCTCCGTACTGGGTGCGGACGCGTCCCGACCGCTTCATGAAGCGCATGGGCCTCGTCAAGTGCAACGACAAACTGGAGGTCACGAAGGTGAAGCCGGCGTACTACACCGTGCAGAACGTCGCGACGCTGTTCGACGCCACGATCGAGCCGGCGAAATTCCCCGTCAAGCTGGTGCCCGGCGAGACCGCGCCCGGGCTCGTCGTCTACACGTTCCGCCAGAAGGAGACGGGCATCCCGCTCATCGCGTTCTGGGACGCCTCGAATCACCCCGTGAACGACAACACGGTCCGCAGGGCCTCGTTCAATGTCGGCGCCGCGCTGGAGGAGCCGGTGTGGATCGACCTCGTGACGGGCGCGATCTACCGCATCCCCGACCGCATGATGATCGGGCAGCAGGGGCACAAAGGCAAGGGCAAGCTGTTCGAGGACGTGCCGTACTACGACGCGCCCGTGGTGATCACCGACAAGTCGCTCGTGATGAAAGAGAAATGATGACGGCGGGAAAGATTGCGCTTGCCGCCGTTGCCCTGGCTGCGGGGACTGCGATGGCCAAGACCCAGCGGGAGGCGGAGATCGCCGCCGTCCGGGCGATGGCGGAGCTGGAGATGTATCCCCCGGAAATCAAGATGAACCCCGCGCCCGAGGATTTCGCGCCGAAGGTGTTCCGCTACGGGATGAATGGCGGGGCCGTGCAGCAGCGCGTCAAGAAGTCCGTCAAGTACCCCGAAGACTGGGGTTTCGCAATGAACGGGAGCGTTTCCGTCACGAAGAAGGGGCGGCTCTGGGCCACGTGGCTCGGCGGAGAGGACGGTCCCGAGGGGTTCGTGGTCGGCGCGAAGTCGGACGACGGCGGCAAGACGTGGGGCGATCCGGCGTTCGTGCTGGATCCGCACTTCAAGGACGACCGCATCCTGAACATCTTTCCCGTGATGCGCGCGGCGCTGTGTGCCGAGACGTGGGTGGACCCGAACGGTGCGCTGCATCTTCTCGCGACCATCACCGTCGGGACCCCGATGGTGCGCGGATGTCTGTGGGACTACGTCTGCCGGAATCCCGACGCCGCGATGCCCGTCTGGGAAAAGCCGAAGTTCCTTGGCTGGGGCGCGGTGCCCAACCCGCCGACGGTGCTGAAGGACGGCACATGGATCATCCCCGTTGAAGTCGAGGGCGGCGTTTCCGACGACTGCTTCCCCGAACTCGTCCCTTTGCGCAGGTGTGGCGCGCTCATGAGCCGCGACGGCGGCAAGACGTGGGAACGCGGCGCTTCGGTGAAGGTGAAGGGAACGGACTACGTGATCGAGCACTGCATCGTCGAACGTGCCGACGGCTCGCTCTGGATGCTTTTGCGCTCGGATCTGGGAATCCACGAGGCGTTCTCCTCCGACGGCGGAATGACATGGACCGAGGCGCGCAAGGCGACGTGGATCGACAATCCCATCTCGCGCTTTTCCTTCCTCAAGCTCAGGAGCGGCAGCCTTCTCTTGGTCAAGAACGGCGACAGCGTGTCGAGCTGCGACGGCGTCCATTGTCGCAACAAGCTCAAGGCGTACATCTCCAGGGACGAGGGCCAGACGTGGTCCGCCGGCTACGAGCTGGACATGCGCGGGTGGGCGGATTATCCGGACGCCGCACAGGGGCCGGACGGCCGCATCGCCATCTCCTGGGGCGTGGACCGCAGGGGACTTGCCGAGATCCGGTGCGTGGTCCTGACCGAGGAGGAAATCGCCGCCGGCAAGACGATCGGCAAGGACAACTATGGCGGCGTTCGCGTGTTCCGTTCGGTTCCGGCGGCGGAGTGAAAGGGATCAGGCTTCATGATACGCAGAATTGCGTTACGCAATTTTGCGCAAGCGGCATGTTGCATTATCATACGGATTTTGCTAAAATACGCTCGTCTAAACAAGGAAAACAACATGGTCAATCCGTTTAAATATGGCCGCGAGGTCAGTGGACGGCAGTTTTATGATCGTCAGGAGGCGTTTGACGGCCTGTATTCCAAACTTGCCGGCGGGTCAGCCAATGTGGTGATGTATGCGCCGCGAAGATACGGAAAGACCTCGCTTGTCAAGAAGGTGCTTGCGCGTTTTTCGGAAGAGGGCGTCCCATGTATCTACTTCGACATGAACAGAGTTGAGACGCTTGAACGGTTCTGCGAGGCGTATGCGTCTGCGCTGTATTCACTTGTGGGGGGTGCGAAGGGCGTTGCCCACGCTTTTGCGGAATACCTGCTGCATCTGCATCCGACATTCTCGTTTGGAGGTGAATTCCCGGTTTCAGTCAAGTTCGACTATGGCGGGAAGATGAGTTCCGTGTCCCTTGCGGAAGTTCTTGGAATGGCGGAGAAAATCGCCGTCGAGCATGTCCACGGACCCATCATAGTCGCGTTCGACGAGTTTCAGGAGATAAGGAGCCTGTCTCCCGATCTTCCGCTTGAAGGGATATTTCGCGGGGTCATTCAGGAACAGCAGAATGTCCGTTATGTGTTTTTCGGTTCCAAGACGCACATGCTCAAACGCATGTTCGGCGAGAAGTCTCGTCCGTTTTACAAATCCGCCGCCACGATCAAGCTGGGGAAGCCGCCAGAAGACCAGAGCCGCGCCTTTGTCGCCGAGCGGTTCGCTTCCTGTGGAATCGGCGTGGACGCGGCGGAAATCTCCCGCATCGTGGAAGTCTCCGCGAACATCCCGTATTATCTTCAGGAACTGTCGTCGCAGGTGTTCGACAGGGTTGTGTCCGCTGGAAGGGACTGGGTTGAACCGGCGGACGTGGACGGAGCGATTGATGATCTGCTTGCCGAGAACGCTGACTGGTATTTTGAGCAGCTCAAGGGGCTTCCGCCGTCTCAGAGGATTCTGGCGAGGGCACTGGCCGCGGAACCCGTGCGCGAATTCCTGGCCGAATACCGGGAACGGCACTCTTTGGGCGTGTCATCGACGGTTCACACCGCGCTTGTGCGTCTCATTGACGCTGGAATTGTCGAGTCGGACATCTCCGGCTATCATATTGGCGATCCTTTCTTCGCTCGGGCGATTCTGATGCCGCCTGGCGAGGTGGGCTTGCCGGCGGCTGCGTGCGGCGATTTGAAGTGAAAGGTTAAGCAAATGGACGCAATCGAAGAACTGAAGAAGACGCGGCTGATAGTGTTGGCGCGCGGCGTGCCGAAGGACGTGCTCCTGAAGGCCGTCGGGGCGATCGAGGAGGCGGGCGTGACCGTGTTCGAGTCGACGTTCGACCACCGGCGCGCCGACTGCGTGGCCGAGAACGCGGAGAAGATCGCCGCGCTCGTGGCGGCGTACGGCGAGCGGATGGCAATCGGCGCGGGCACGGTGCTCTCTGTTGAAGAGGTCCGCGCCGCGCACGCGGCAGGCGCAACGTTCATCGTGAGCCCCGATTCGGATCCCGACGTGATTGCCGAGACGAAGCGCCTCGGCATGGCGTCCATTCCCGGTGCGATGACACCGACCGAGATCAAGCGTGCGTACGCGCTCGGCGCGGACATCGTGAAGCTCTTCCCGGCGGACGACCTCGGCTACCACTACATCCAGAACCTGAAAGGCCCCCTTCCGCACATCCCGCTCATGGCGACGGGCGGCGTGAACCCGCAGACGATTCCCGAGTTCCTCTCGCGCGGCATCCTCGCCGTGGGAACCGGCATCACGGTCTTCCGCCCCGACCTCGTGGCCGCGGAGGACTACGAAGGAATCAAGGCGCTTGCCAAGGCGCATATGGATGCTATTCAGGCGGCATGGCGATAGGACAAAAGACAGAGGACAAATGACAAAGGAGATGATGACGTGAAGATCTGCGACATAAAGATTTACACGTTCGATGCTTTTCGCACGAACTGGGCGTTCATCAAGGTGGAGACCGACGAAGGCCTCTACGGCTGGGGCGAGGCGACGCTCGGCACACAGGAGATGTCGCTCGAAGGATGCGTGGCCGATTACAAGCGGCTGATTGTGGGGCGCGATCCGCTCGAGGTGGAGCGCATGCTGTTCGAGGTCTAC
>JAFRNO010000630.1 GCA_017430155.1 Kiritimatiellia bacterium
GGTGGTGGACGCCGATGCGGTCGCCTACGCGTTCACGGGCAACGGCGGCATCACGGGGCACTCCCCGTTCACGAAGCGCGGCACGAACACGCTGACGGTCTCCACCGCGAACAGCTACACGAAGCCGACGACGATCGAGGCCGGCAGGTACGTGCTGAACGGCACGCTCGACGGCACGTCCATCACGGTGGCGCATCAGGCCTCCCTCGACCAGCGCGCCGGCGGTGTGATCGCGGGCGACGACATCGCCATCAATCTCGGCTACGGCGACCACTATCTGCGCGGCACGAACACGTTCACGGGCACGGTGAGGTTCGACACGCGGAACCACGGCCTTGAATTCGCCCAAACGAAGAACGTCTACCTGTACCTGTCGGGGTCGAACGCGCTGGGCAACGCCTCGTCCGTGACGATCTACGGCTACAGCGGCGAGAACAACCACTTCCCGAACCTGACGCTGACGGACAACACGTTCATTTCGGGAACGACGTTCGTCGCCGGCAACGTCACCGGACAGCGCACCTACATCGCCAAGAACTCGTCCGATGCGAGCGCCGGCTGGCACGGCGACATCGTGGGCGAGAGCGGTGCGGGGTCGGGCGCCGCGCTCCAGATCATCAACTGGGGCAACTCCTCGAACGGCGCGTTCGAGATCGGCGCGCCGGACGGCACGAGCGAGATGCGCGGCAAGGTCTCGTCCTTCAACTTCCGCGGGGGCGGGGTGATCAAATGCTACAGCCGCATCGCGTTCGACGGTGGCATCTGGCCCAACCGGAACGACGCCGGCACCGCCATCCTCTACGCGACGAACAACTCGTTCGGAGGGGTTACGATCTCGCAGGGCACGTTGCAGACGGGTCGGGCGAACGTGATTCCCGCGAGCGCCTCGGTGAACATCGGCAAGGATATGGACGACAACTCGTTCTCGACGCTGAATCTCGACGGGTTCGACCAGACCGTTGCCGGCTTCTACGAAAACTTCGTGAACCGCAACACGCACAAAAACCGGGTGACCACGCCGAACGGCAAGCCCGCCACGCTCACAGTAAATGGTTCGTCAAACCGCGCGTGGGGCAGCTCGCACTCGTGGATCGAGGGCCCGATCACACTCGTGAAGGCCGGGTCGCACAACTTCACGCTGAACGGCACGAACACGTACACGGGCGCGACGCTCATGCAGGCGGGCACGCTCACGCTCAACTCGGCGCAGGCGCTCGGCGGCACCACGAACGTGGTGCTGACGGGCGGCACGATCGCCGCGAATGCGAGCGGCGCGCTCAACGCGAACGGCACGCTCACGGTGCCGAACCCGACGAACGGCACGCTCTCGCTCGCGGACGGCACCACGCAGACGGTCGAATGGCTGGTGATCAACGGCCACCCGCAGCCGGCAGGCGTCTATTCAAAGGCGAAGGCGGGCGCGGAATCGCGCCTCGCGTTCCTCGCGCGCGGCACGGGAAGCGGCACGCTGCTCGTCCGCAAGGGCGCCGGCGCCGTGCTCATCTTCAGGTAAGTCAGGCGCGGGTGGCGTTGCGGCGGATAAGGTCGGCGCGGTAGGCGGCGAGGTCCACCGGTTTCTGGGCGACGCCGGTCTTGACGGCCGCCTCCGCCACGGCGTAGCTCACCTCCACGAAGAGGCGGCGGTCGAACGGCTTCGGAATGATGTAGCCCGTGCCGAACTCGAGCGTCTCGTTCGGGTAAAGGGCCTTGACCTCGTCGGGGACGGGCTGGCGCGCGAGCGCGGCGAGCGCGTGCGCGGCGGCGACCTTCATCTCCTTGTTGATCGTCTTCGCGCGCACGTCGAGCGCGCCGCGGAAGAGGTAGGGAAAGCCGAGCACGTTGTTGATCTGGTTCGGGTAGTCGCTGCGACCGGTCACCATCACGAATTTCCGCCCCTTCAGCGCCTCGGCGGCCACGGCCGGGTCGATCTCGGGGTCGGGGTTCGCCATCGCGAAGATGGCCGGGAACTCGCCCATCGCCTGCACGTCGGCGCCGGTGAGCACGTTCGCGGCGGAGACGCCGATGAACACGTCCGCGCCGCGGATCGCCTCCTGGAGCGTCTTCGCGGGCGTGTCGACGGCGTGGCGGGCCTTATAGGGGTTGAGGTCGGCGCGGGACGTGGAGATCACGCCCTTCGAGTCGCACATCGTGACGTCCTTTACGCCGGCGGCCTTGCACATCTCGCAGATGCGGATGCCGGCCGCGCCCGCGCCGTTCATCACCACCTTGAGGTCGCCGAGCGCCTTGCCCGCGAGGGCGGCGTAGTTCATCACGCCCGAGAGCGCGATTACGGCGGTGCCCCACTGGTCGTCGTGGAACACGGGGATGTCGAGCGCGGCGTCGAGGCGGTCCTCGATCTCGAAGCAGGCGGGGGCGGCGATGTCCTCCAGGTTCACGCCACCGTACTGCGGGGCGAGGGCCATGACGGCGGCGATGACGCGTTCGGGGTCGGTCTTGCCCGTGTCGAGCCCGTCGCGGCGGCAGTGCGCGAGCGGCACGGGCCACGCGTCGACGTCGCCGAACGACTTGAAGAGCACGGCCTTGCCCTCCATGACGGGGATGGACGCCGTCGCGCCGAGGTCGCCGAGTCCGAGGATGGCCGTGCCGTCCGAGACCACGGCCACGAGATTCGCCTTGGCCGTGCAGTCGTACACGCTCGCGGGGTCGCGCGCGATCTCCTTCACGGCGAGGGCGACGCCCGGCGTGTACGCGAGGCACAGGTCGTCCTTGGTCCTGAGGGGCTTCGGCAGCGTCACGGCCACTTTGCCGCCCTTGTGGAATGTCAGCACTTCTTCTCGTCCGAATTTTGACATGGATCCAGTTCCTTTTCTTCACAGCTCCACAGCGTGACGCGTACGCCCGCGTCCGCGAAAACCTTGCGCGCCAGCGCCAGCCGCTCGGGCGTGAGCTGGCAGGCGATCACCACGGTGTCGACCCGCAGGGCGCGGATCGCGACCTTTGCGGACGAGAGCGAGCCGCACACGCGGATGCCGCCGATGTAGTGTCCGCGCAGGACGATGTCGTCGTCGAGCAGCCCCACGACGATGCGGCTGTTGCGGGAGGCGCTGCGCACGAGCTCGCGTCGGAAAGTGGAATAGCGGAGACCGGCGCCGTACACGAGGATGCGGCTCGTCGCGGGGTCGTCCGCGAGGCGCGCGCTGTCGAGCGCGTAGAAGACGTCGCGCAGGATCGGGCGCGCGAAGCGCAGGGCGACGAGGGCGAGGAAGGCGTTCTGCGCGTAGAGCGCGGTGAACGCGACCATGTGGGAATGCGGATAGCCCATGAGGATGATGATCGCGTCGCACGCCAGCACGCCCGTGGCGACCGCGCAGGCGAGGCGCACGTAGTTCGAGATGCGCGCGCGGCTCCAGACCGTCGAGTAGGCGCGGAAGAACACGAGCGCGAAGAACACGGGCACCACGCAGAGGGGCATGTGCGTGTGGCACGCCGTGGACGTGACGGGGAGCGAAAGCAGAAGCGCCGTGAGGAACCACGTCATGACGAGCAGCAGCGCGTCCGACGCCACGAAGAACGGCACGGCGAGCATGGCGCGGCGGCGGCGCACGGCCGAGGCGCGGTCGTGCGCGACGACGTTCAGGAGGCGCCCGGCGTCCCACAGCTCGATGCGGCGCATGTCGCGCACGACGATCACCACGCCCACGACGAACGCGACGATGTACAGGCCCGCCGCGCGGTCGCGGAGCGCAAGCGCGCCGAAGCCCACGGACACGAAGAACGCGGCGAGCGCGTAGAGCGTGAAGGCGGCCTTGCGCTGCGAGACGAAGTGGCGCAGGATGCGGTGGTGGAGGTGGTCGGTGTCCGCCTGCATGACGTGCGTGTTGCCCTCGTCGCGGCCCTTCTGCTCGCGGGAGAGCACGGCGCGGATGGACCGGCGCATGATCGCGAGCGTCGTGTCGAAGATCGGCACGCCCATCGCGAGGAGCGGCACGCCGAGCGACACGAAGAGCGAGTCGCCGCTCTTCATCACGAGCGGCAGGACCGACAGCAGGAACCCGAGGTACATCGACCCCGTGTCGCCGAGGAACACGCTCGCCGGGTGGAAGTTGTAGCGCAGGAACGCGAGGCACGCGCCCGCGAAGGCGAGGTAGACGAGCGTCGCCTGGGGGTAGCCGATGAACACGAGCGCGCCGCCCATGCCGATCGCGGCGATAAGCGCGAGGCCGGTCGCGAGGCCGTCCAGCCCGTCGATGAGGTTGAACGCGTTGACCGCGCCCACGATCCAGAACGTCGTCAGGACGCAGTCCAGCCACACGGGCATGCCCGCGAAGAACGGCACCGTGTGGAATCCCGCATGGCACCAGAAGAACGCGCCCAGCGCCACGGCGACCTGCCCCGCCAGCTTCACCCACGGCGGAAGGCCGAACTTGTCGTCGGCGAGCCCCACGGCGACGAGCGCCGCCGAGAGCGCCATCACGCGCCAGATGACCTCGTTCGGGAAAAGCGGGGAGAGCTGTGCGCCCGTGAGCAGCATGTAGGCCGCCAGCGCCGCGGTGACGGAGAGGAAAACGGCAAGTCCGCCCGCCCGGGGCGTGGGCACCGTGTTGATGCGGCGCGCGGAGGGGGCGTCCACCATGCCGCACTTCCGGGCCAGCGCGCGGCAGAGCGGCGTGAGGACGTATCCGAGCGCGAAGGTGCCGAGGAACAGACCCCAGTACGGCGCCGTCTTCACCAACACGTCCAGAAGGTTCGTGAAGAACTGCGTCACGGCAGCACCTCCCCGATTCTCCGCAGGAACTTCTCAAGCTCCGCGCGGTCGCGCGGACGGTCGAGGGAGAATCCCTGAAGCGCGGACACGTGGACGGTCACCATCACCCAGCGATCGATCCGGTTGTGCACCGACCGGTCCCAGGTGTCCAGGAAAATCCGCCGGAGATGCGACGCCGTGTGCACGCCCTCCTGGTTGAAGAACGTGTACACCAGCAGGGCCGTCGGCGCCTGCGGGCTGTCGATCTGGATCGCGTGGTAGGGGCGGCTCTCCGAGCCGTCCGCCGCCACCTCGAAGTCGGTTGGGTTCGACATCAGGAAACCCTGCGCCGGCAGACAGAGCTCGGGACGGTGGATCGAGCTTTTCCCCGCCCCGCTGATGACGGCCGACACGAGGAACTGCACGTCCCAATCCGAACGGTACACGCGCTTCAGGATCGTCGTGTCACGCGGCAGGATCGTGTTCTCGCCAAGCGACCGTCCGTCCAGGGGCGCCTTGCAGGCAGGGCAGTTGGTCTCGCCCATCATCTGCGACGCGAAAAACGTGCGCGCGCACTTCTCGTCCTGGCAGTAGAGGAGGTCGTCAACCGCGTAACCCGCCAACGCCTTCGGCCATTCCACTGTCGGCGGTTCGGCGATCTGCGGGTTCGGCGTCTGCGTCTGGAACAGGAAAATGGCGCAAAGGCAAATGGAAAGTACAAGATGAAAAATTGAGAATGCCGGCGAAGGGGCCGCGCTTGTCGCGGCAGCAACGGGCGGGACGCCCGTTGTCCCAGTCGCGCCCTTGCGTTTCCCGCACACCCTCGAAATGACCTCCCCGCACGCGACCATGCAGGCGATCGCCACGATGAACACGACGTACCCCGAATAGTCGTGGTAGAACCCCAGCGCGAAATCCGCGTTCGCGCACGCCGCCACGAGGCAGATCGACAGGATGCGCACGACGTTTCCGAGGATGGCCAGCGGCACGGAGCACGCGAAGAGCGCGGCGCGCCGGCGCCACGTGGGCTGGGTGTACCAGGCGTATGCGGCCGTGAGCGCCATGAGCGCCACGATCGACCGCAACCCCGAACACGGCTCCGCGACGTCGACCGCGAACGGATGCGCGCCCTCCGAGACGATCATCGTGCCCTGCTGCACCACGTTGATGCCGAAGCCGCGCAGCAGCACGAACGCCGTGCTGCTCGCAAAGAGGCGCAGATGGATCGTGACGGCGTCCAGATAGGAGGTCATGGGCACCGTAAACAGCAAGAAGAGCGCGGGGAAGACGAACCGCTTGGCGACGCGACGGCCGAAGAAGGCCCACGGCAGCGTCATGCACAGACCGATGAAGCCGACCTGCTCCAGCCGCACCTGGATGCCGCGCGTGCCCAACAGCGACGCGCCGACGCACGGCAGACAGGCGAGCAGGCCCCATACGGAGGGGTTCCCCGCCTCCTCCCTGATTTCCTTGCGCTGCGTCCACAGTACGTAGAGCGAGAAGACGGGCACCAGCCAGCCGTGCGACATGTCCTCCAGCGGGTCGCTGAAGACAAAGCGCAGGTGGTTGAACATGCTGACGAAACCGACCAGCATGCACACGACCGTCACCGCACACGCGCCAAGGCGCAGGTTCTGTTGCCACTTCTGCATTGGGATTGCCATTATACCATAATTATGCACACGGGAGGGGCGCAATTTATTGCGCCCGTCATACCGCAGCTTCCCCGCCATTCCCGAACACGGCGCGGCAATAAATGCCCGACGGACACGGCCGTCCCGCACCCTCCAGCAACATCTCGCCCGATTCGACGCGCGCCGGCGCGAAGGCCTGCGCGAGGATGTTCTCCGCCACCTGGCAGGAAAGGCCCGGCGTGTGCGAAGAGAAGAGCACGAAGCGCGGACGTTCGGAGAGCACGCCCTTCACGAGCACCAGCGTCTCCTGCAGGTCGCGCTCGATCTTGTACGTCTCGCCGCTCGCGCCGCGTCCGAAGGTCGGCGGGTCGAGGATCACGGCGTCGTAGCGGCGCTCCCGACGGAACTCGCGGCGGAGGAACTTGTGCACGTCGTCCACGATCCAGCGGATCGGACGGTCCTGCAACCCGTTCAGCGCGGCGTTCTCACGCGCCCACTGCACCATGCCCTTCGAGGCGTCAAGGTGGCACACCTCCGCGCCACCCTGCGCCGCCGCAAGCGTGCTGCCGCCGGAATAGGCGAACAGGTTCAGCACCTGCGCGCCGGACGCGTGCGCGCGAATCCAGTTCCACTGCGCGCGCTGCTCGGGGAAGATGCCGAGGTGGCCGAAGTCGGTGCCGGAGAGCTTGAAGCGGATACCGGCCGTCTCGATCGTCCATTCCGGCGGCAGCGCGCTGCGTCCGTGCCAGCGGTTGCCCTCCTCGCGGTCGAACGTGGCAGAGGCGCGCGTCCAGGCGGCCGGATTCTCCGGTCGCCACAGCGCCTGCGAGCAGGGGCGCACGAGCGTAAAGCGGCCGAAGCGCTCAAACTTGCGCCCGCCGCCGGAATCGATCAACTCGTAGTCGTCGTTCATCGCGTTAGGGGGCGAGGATGTTTTTGGCGGCGGGGACGTCCGGGGAGAAGTAGAACTCCTGGCCGGTCGCGTCCGTCACGCTGCGCCAGAGGTCGCCGTTCAGGGACACCTGCTGGCGCTCGATCGTGGCGAGCTTGATCGGGACGAGCGTGTAGAGGTCGCCGGCGGACCCCACCACGCAGTTGGTGCGGCCGGCCATGGCGGCGTGCACCGCCGCGCGCGCGAGCAGGTAGCAGCGGATGGCGTCCGTGCCGCGCGCGGGCACGCTGCGGATCATGTAGCTCGGATCGAAGTACTTCACGCTCGCCTCGACGCCCTTCTCCTTGAAGTAGGCCGAGATGCGGCGCTTGAGGTAGTCGCCGATGTCCTTCTTGAGCACGTTGCCGCTCGCGTCGCGCGTGTCCTCGGCGTTCTGGAAGAACTTCTGCCCCGCGCCCTCCGCCACGACAATCACGGCGTGCGTCTTGCCGCTGCGGAAGCGGCGCTCGAGCGCGGCGAGGAGGCCCTGCGGGCCGTCCATGTCGAAGTCCGTCTCGGGGATGAGGCAGAAGTTCACCACGGGGTTCGCCACGGCGGCGTAGGCGGCGATGAATCCGGAGTCGCGGCCCATGAGCTTCACGAGGCCGATGCCGTTGAACGTGCCCTTCGCCTCCACGTGCGCGTCGCGGATCACGTGCGTGGCCTCCGCCACGGCCGTCTCGAAGCCGAAACTCGGCCCCACGAACTGGAGGTCGTTGTCGATCGTCTTCGGCACGCCGATCACGGAGATGGAGAGCTTCCGCCGCAGGCACTCCTCCGCCACGTCGCGCGCGCAGCGGAGCGAGCCGTCGCCGCCGATGCAGAAGAGCACGTTGATGTTCATCCTGACGAGCGTGTCGACGATCGTCTCCGTCGGCTGGCGTCCGCGCGAGCTGCCGAGGATCGTGCCGCCATGCTCGTGGATCGTGTCCACGGCGTCAGGGTCGAGCAGGAGCGGCGTGTTGCTGCAGTCCGGATTGAGGCCGGCGTAGCCGAAGCGGATGCCGTAGATGGTCTGGATGCCGTAGTCGAAGGAGAGGATCTCCACGAGGCCCTTGATGACGTTGTTGAGGCCGGGACACAGCCCGCCCGCCGTGAGGATGCCCGCGCGCGTCCAGCTGGGATCGTGGAATATCTTCGCCTTGGGGCCAGCGCGCTCGAACGACGGCTCGCGGCCGAGCTTCTCGCGCAGCCAGGCGAGGAGCGGCACGTCCGCGCTCATCAAGACGCGCGCGCCGTCGGGCACGAACTCGTGTTTCCGCACGGGCGACGCGATGCGGCATTCGCCGAGCGTGTCCACGTCGAACGGGTAGTCCTGCGGCGCCGCCGCGATCTTCTCCAATGTCGGTGACATCTTCTTTTCTCCTTCACGATTCCTTCACGGTACCCTTCAGGACGGCGATGAACGCCGACTGGGGTACGTTGACGTGTCCGAATTCCTTCATGCGCGCCTTGCCGCGCTTCTGCTTCTCGAGCACTTTCATCTTGCGCGTCACGTCGCCGCCGTAGAGCTTCGCCAACACGTCCTTGCGGAACGGACGGATGTCCTCGCGCGCGATGATCTCGCGCCCGATCGCGGCCTGCACGGGGATCTTGAACTGGTGCGGCGGGATCGTGTCGGCGAGCGCCTTGCAGATCTGGATGCCGCGCGCGCGCGCCTTGGAGCGGTGCACCATCGTCGCAAAGGCGTCCACGGTCTCGCCGTTCAGGAGCACGTCCATGCGCACGATGTCGCTCTCCTGGTAGCCGTCTGGCTCGTAGTCCATCGAGGCGTAGCCGTGCGAGACGCTCTTGAGCGTGTCGTGGAAGTCGATGAGGATCTCGTTCAGCGGAAGGCGGCAGTGGAGCATCACGCGCTTCGCGTCCATCGACTCCGTGCCCTCCACCGTGCCGCGCCGGTCCATCACGATGCGCATCACGTCGCCGATCGACTCGTTGGGCGTGATGATGCGGGCCTTGAGGACCGGCTCCGAGATCGTCTCGAGCGTAGAGGGGTCCGGCATCTGGAGCGGGTTGTCGAGGTCGCGCTCCTCGCCACCCTTCATCTTGAGCTTGTAGACGACGCCCGGCGTGGTGGAGATGATGTCGAGCCCGAACTCGCGCCGCAGGCGCTCCTGCACGATCTCCATGTGGAGGAGGCCGAGGAACCCGCACCGGAAGCCGAAGCCGAGGGCGATGGAGCTCTCGTGGTGGAACGTGAACGCGCTGTCGTTGAGGTGGAGCTTCTCGAGGCCCTGCTCCACCTTCGGAAACTCGTCCGTGGACATCGGGTAGATGCCGCAGAACACCGTGGGGTGGATGTCGTGGAAACCGGGCAGCGCCTCGTCCGCGCCGAACTTCGAGGTGGTCACGGTGTCGCCGATCTTGATCTCGCTCGGGTCCTTCACCGTGCCCACGAGGTAGCCGACCTGTCCGGCGGAGAGGCAGTCGACCGGCTTCTTGCCGGGCGAGAAGATGCCCACTTCGTGGATGGTGGTCGAGACGTGCGAACCCATGAACGTGACGCCCTGGCCGGCCTTCACGCTGCCGTCCACCACGCGCACGTAGGTGATCACGCCGCGGAACTCGTCGAACACGCTGTCGAACACGAGCGCGCGCAGGGGCGCGTCCGCGCCGCGCGTCTTCGGCGGCGGGATGCGCTTCACGATCGCCTCAAGCACCTCAGGACACCCCACGCCCGTCTTCGCGCTCACGAGAAGCGGGTCGTCCATGGGGATCGCGAGGATGTCCTCGATCTCGCGGCTCACCTCCTTCACGTCGGCGCCGGGGAGGTCCACCTTGTTGAGGACGGGCACAATCTCGAGGTTCGCGTCCATCGCGAAGTAGGTGTTCGCGACGGTCTGGGCCTCCACGCCCTGCGCGGCGTCCACCACGAGGAGCGCGCCCTCGCAGGCGCCCATGGAGCGGCTCACCTCGTAGGCGAAGTCCACGTGGCCGGGGGTGTCGAGGAGGTTGAAGAGGTACGTCTTGCCGTCCTGCGCCTTGTATTCCATTGAGACGGGATGGCTCTTGATCGTGATGCCGCGCTCGCGCTCGAGGTCCATGGCGTCGAGGGTCTGCTCCTTGAGCTCGCGCGCGCTGATGGCGTGCGTGAGCTCGAGGATGCGGTCCGACAGCGTCGTCTTGCCGTGGTCCACGTGCGCAATGATGCAGAAGTTGCGAATGTTGTCGAGTGTCTGTTCCATAACCGGTTGCCGCACAGTATACCATAATTCCACCTCATTCGCACCCGCCTACCGCTGGCGCGGCGCGCACCTGGACGAGTGCCGCCACTTCTTCGGCAAGGAGACCGTCAAGCAGATGCTCGACCTGATGGCGCAGCACAAACTCAATCGCTTCCACTGGCACCTCACCGAGGACCAGGGCTGGCGGCTTGACATCCCCGGCTACCCCGAGCTCATCAAGTATGGAGCCGTGCGCTCGGCAAGCGTCCGCCACGGCCAGCGCGCGACGAAGGGGTCGAAGGAGGACGCCGACAAGCTCAACGGCGTGAAGTACGGCCCCTACTACTACACGGAGGCAGATGTCCGCGAGATCATCGCCTACGCCGCGGAGCGCCACATCACGATCGTCCCCGAGATCGAGCTGCCGGGGCACGTGTTCGCCGCCCTCGCGGCGTATCCGGAGTTCGCGTGCGTGCCGGCGAACCTGGCCGCCCGCGAGCCGCGCCTCGTGTGGGGCATCGAGAAGGACGTCCTCTGCCTCGGCAACGACAAGGCGATCAAGTTCATGGAGGACGTCCTCGACTACGTGTGCCGCCTCTTCCCAGGCGACGTCGTGCACATCGGCGGCGACGAGTGCCCGCAGGTGCGCTGGAAGGACTGCCCCAAGTGCCAGGCGCGCATCAAGGCGGAGGGACTGAAGGACGAGCACGACCTGCAGCCGTGGGTCACACGTCACTTCGTGAAGTTCCTCGAGGCGCGGGGCAAGCGCGCGCTCGGCTGGGACGAGTATCTGCTGGGCGACGTGCCGAAAAGCGCGATTGGCATGAGCTGGCGTACAAGGCCCAAAAGCGGCGCCGGCCATGCGCTCGTCTCCGGCGCGCAGGCCGCGGTGCGCGGTCACGACGTGGTGATGACGCCCAACAAGTTCTGCTACCTCGACTACCGTCAGGGGCTGGCCGACGACCCGTTCCAGTACATCGGCGGCAAGCTGCCGCTCGAGACGTGCTACTCGTTCGATCCTTGCGCGGACGTGCCCGCCGAGGCCCGCAAGCACATTCTGGGCGGCCAGTGCAACAACTGGAGCGAGTACACGTGGAA
>JAFRNO010000631.1 GCA_017430155.1 Kiritimatiellia bacterium
AGAAGCCGGACGCGAAGACGGCCGCGAAGTACCTCGCCTCCGGCAAGTACGCCTGGAACGCGGGCATGTTCGTGTGGAAGGTCTCCACGATGAAGGCCGCGCTCGTCGCGCGCGCCCCCGCGCTCGCCATCCTCGAGGCGGCCGTCGCCGACCGGAAGAACCGCGTCCCCGCCGTGCTCGCGGCCCTCTACCCGCAGCTGCCGCGCATCTCGATCGACTACGCCGTGATGGAGAAGGTGCAGAACATCCTCGTCTCGCGCGCCGCGTTCGGCTGGGACGACGTGGGCACCTGGTCCGCCGCCGACCGCCATCTCGCCACGGACGCGCGGCGGAACGTCGTGAAGGGCAACGTGACGCTCCTGGACGTGACGGACTCCGTCGCGATCTCGGAGGGTCCGCACATGGCCGTGCTCGGGGTGAAGGACCTCGTGGTCGTGGCCACGAAGGATTCCGTGCTCGTGACCGCGAAGGACCGCGTGCAGGACCTCAAGAAACTCCTCGCGAAGATGTCGGTGAAATGAGCCGCCGCTACAAGCTCGTGATCGCCTACGACGGCACAAACTACTCCGGCTACCAGCTCCAGGAGAACGCCGTCTCGGTGCAGCAGGTGCTCGAGGAGGCGCTCGCCTACCTCGACCGCGCGCCCGTGCGCGTGTTCGGCTGCAGCCGAACGGACGCGGGGGTGCATGCGCGCGGGTTTGTGGCGCACTGCGACCTCGCGCAGCCCATCCCCCCGGAAAAGCTCGTGTACGCCATGAACGCGCGGATGCCGCAGGACGTGCGCGTGCTGCGCGCGTCGCTCGCGGCGGCGGACTTCGACGCCCGCAAGTCGGCGCTCGGCAAGGAGTACCGCTATTTCATCTACAACGCTCCCATCCTTCCGCCGCACCTCGCGCCGTTCTGGACGGGCGTGCCGCAGCCGCTCGACGTCGCGGCGATGCAGGACGGCGCGGCGCGCTTCGTGGGCAAGCACGATTTCGTGTCCTTCGCGGCCAACCCGCGCCGCGAGATCGGCTCGACGGTCCGCAACGTGTTCGCCTGCACGGTGCGGAAGACGGGGCCGCGGATCGTGCTCTCGGTGCGCGGCGACGGATTCCTCTACAAGCAGGTGCGCTCGATGGCGGGGTTCCTCCTGCGCGTGGGGAAGGGCGACGAGCGCCCCGAGGCCGTGTCGGAGCTCCTGGAGAAGTGTCCGCCGCGCACGGCCCGCGTGCCGACCGCGCCGGGAAAGGGACTGTTCCTCTGGAAGGTGTTCTATCGCCCGGGCAGTCCAACGCGAGTTGCCGCCCTGCGCGTTCCTCATCGATTGATTGATCGGAGAAGAAAATGAAGAGAGTCAGATTTGCGGTTCTTGCCGCGCTGGTGTTGGGAACCGTCGCGGGGCGGGCGGAGAAGCTCCCGCCGCTGCCCGAAGGGGCGTTCACCTACGTGGTGATTCCCGACACACAGCTCTACCGCGGCGAGGGTGCCCATGTGAAGAAGGGCAAGAAGCCCCAGTCCGGGCCGACCCGCAACCCGGCGTTCGCGTCGCGCGTCGACTGGATCGCCGCGAACATCGCGAAGGAGAAGATCGCGTTCGTCTCGCACGTGGGCGACATCGTCGATTACAGGAACGAGCAGCAGTGGTCGTTCGCCTCCAACCAGATGGCGAAGTTGGACGGCAAGGTGCCCTACGGCATCAGTCCCGGCAACCACGACATCGGCGGCGCCGACACGACGGAGTTCAACACATGGTTCCCCCGCGCGCGCTACGAGACGAACGCCTGGTACGCCGGCTCGTTCGGCGGCTACGTGAACGCGAAGGGGAAGAAGGTCTGCGCCGGCAACGCCGACAGCTGCCAGCTCTTCGAGGCGGGCGGCATGAAGTTCGTGGTGCTGCATCTCGAATGCAACGCCCCCGCGCCCGTGCTCGCGTGGGTCGACGAGATGCTTGATAGGTACGCCGACCGGTCCGCCATCATCTGCACGCACATGTACCTCGGCTACGCCACGCGTGAGATCGACCAGCGCCGCCGTACCGCGAAGGAGCGTCCCGACGCCTGGTTCGGCGTGATGGACTGGACGAAATGCCACGGCAAGGAAGGCGTCTCCGCCGCGCAGGCGTGGGAGACGTGCTTCTCGAAGCACAGGAACCTGATCCTCATCGTCAGCGGCGACCAGAGTCCCGCGATCTGCTGGCGCGTGGCGCAGAAGGGCGTGCACGGCAATACGGTGCACGCGACACTGCAGGACTACCCGCGCACCGCGGACAAGGAAGACTGGCTGCGACTCTACCGGTTCCGTCCCGCGGAGCGCCGGATCGACGTGTGGACGTACTCCCCGCAGCAGGACCGCGTGTGCGACGCGGCCGGTTTCCGCACGGGCCGCGACTGGCACGTCTTCACGCTCCCGCTTGATCTCCCTGCTGAAAGCGCCGTCCGGCGAATCGGTGAATGCAGGCCGTGACCTTGCCGAAATAGTCGAGTTCGTGTCCGGCGCGGAGGCGGATGACGGGATAGGCGGGGTTGGCCGGCTCCAGGCGGATGCCGGACTTGTCGCGGCGGTAGGTCTTCACGGTGAAGTCTCCGTCCACGCTGGCGATGATGACGTCGCCGTTCGCGGGGCTGAGGGAGCGGTCGACGACGAGCAGGTCGCCGTCGTTGATCCCCGCGCCGACCATCGAATCGCCCTCGACGCGCACGAAGTACGTGGCGGCGGGGCGTTTCACCAGCAGCTCGTTCAGGTCGAGCGGCGGTTCCAGGTACTGTTCGGCGGGCGACGGGAAACCCGCCACCACCGAACCCGACACTTTCGCTTGCTTGCTCACGGCTTGAATTATACCACAGTCGGTTCCGCGTCGCACGCCCCTTGCGGCGGATCGGGCGGATTTGGTATAATTGCCGCGACATGAAAAAGACAAGAAGAATGTGCCTGGCGGCTGCGGCGGGTATCCTCTCGGCAGGATGCTTTGCAGTCGAGATCGATCCCCTCACGACGCGCTGGACGTTCGGCGCGCACGAGCCGTACACGATGTACCGGCGCGTCGGCAACCACTGCACGGGCGGTATCGACGGCAACGCGCAGTGGGTGCAGGAATGGCTGGACTGGTTCGACGGCAACGCCCCGGCGCTGATGGAGGAGCTCGGCCTGAACTTCCTCCACTCGCGCTTCTACAAGGGCATGGGCTGGGAGGTCGAGAAGAAGGACTTCCCGAACGTGCAGAAGTTCGTGCGGAACTGCCACGCGCACGGCGTGAAGGCGCTCGCCTACGTGCAGTTCTGCACGCTCTACCCCGAGGTGATGCGGCACGAGATCCCCGACATCGAGAGCTGGGCCGGAATCGACTACATGGGACGGAAGAACCTCTACGGCGGCTACAACGGACAGTATTTCCGCTGGGCGCCGTGCCTCAACTGCCGCGAGTGGGAGGAGTACATCAAGCGCATGTGCACGATCGCCCTCACGGACGGCGGTTTCGACGGCATCATGTTCGACAACGTGTTCGACTATCCCTGCTACTGCGACAGGTGCCTGAAGGAGTTCCGCGCCTATCTTGCCAAGATCGAGAATCCCAAGGAGCGGTTCGGTTTCGACGACCTCTCGGGAATGCTCCTGCCGCGTCTGGAGATGTCGCGCCTGCGCCACATGGACATCAAGGACCCCGTGCTCCAGGCCTGGACGGTCTGGCGGTGCGACGTGATGAACGGCGTGATGCAGCGCTTCCGCGCGCACATCAAGGGCGTGAAGCCCGACGCGATCGTCTCCGGCAACCCCTCGCCGTACAGGAGCCGCACCCGGTTCGCGATACGGGCGCAGAACATGGCCGAGATGTGCAAGGCGTTCGACTTCATCATCATGCAGAACGCGAACTTCCCGGAACTCAAGTCCGACGGCGCCATTGTCAACCGCGTGCGCGACCTCAAGTACGCGCAGGACATGGGCCAGCGCATCGTGGCTCTGTGCGACACCGACACCAAGATCATCCCCGAGCGCGAGGCGAAGTTCCTGATGCCGCTGGTCGAGGACATCGTCTATGGCGGCATCCCGACCGACCGCACGATCATCGCGCCCTCGCCCGAGCCGGGATTCGTCAACCAGGAGGCCTACCGTAGGCGCAAGAAGCTCCATGTCCGCTTCAACGCCTTCGTCGCCGCGCACCGCGACGCGCTCGGCTCCCCGACGGACCACCCCGTGCGCATCTTCTATCCCGAGCGCGAAATCCTCTTCTCCGAGCTGACGCACCAGGGCGTCGTGGCGGCCGAGGAGATTTTCCTGCGCAATCGCGTGCCGTACGGCTACCTCGTCTCGTATCCGGACGATCCGTTCACGGTCCCCGAGGGGACGGAGGTGATCGTCGTCCCGGGGCTTGCGTCCCTCTCCGACGCCCAGATCGACGCGCTCGTCGGCTGGGCCAAGAAGGGCGGGAAGCTCGTCGTGACGGGAGACTCCGGCCGCTACGACCACTGGAACGCCCAGCGGCGCGTGAACAAGTTCCTGCCGCAGCTGAAGGGACTGCCCAACGTCGTCCTGCGCGCGTCCGACGACCGCATCCCCGGCGCCGAACTCGACTGGCGGTATGTCGTTCATCCGCCGAAGGACAGCGGCAAGGCGTTGATGGCCGATCTGCTGGCGGTTGGCTGGACGCCTCCCGTGCGGTTTGAAGGCCTGCCGCCGCACGTGTTCGCGGAGTACCGGCGCATGGCGTCCGGCGCGTTGGCCGTGCATCTCGTGAACTACGATCCGGCCCGTCCGATCCAGGGCGCGCGGATCGTCCTGCCGTCCGGCCGAAGCGCGACGGCCGAGGAGCCGTTCGGCGCCGATGCGTCCGCGCGTCCGCTCCCCGCGGACGGCGCGTTGCCCGCGTTTGGCGAATACCTGCTGGTGACCGTGAAATGACGAAAGAGCTTTGTCCATGACGGCGCTGGACTATCTGGCGATCGGCGTTTTCTTCGCGATGCTGTTCGGCATCGCCGCGCTCTGTTCGCGCCGGGCGGGACGGGACGCGAAGGACTTCTTTCTCTCCGGACGCTCCATGCCGTGGTGGCTCGTCGGCGTCTCGATGTGCGCCGCGTCGACGTCCACCAACTCCGCCAACATGTTCACGGAGTTCATCCGCAACTCGACGCTTGGGGAGAACTGGAAGTGGTGGGCGTTCCTGCTCACGGGGATGCTGACGGTGTTCGTCTACTCCAAGCTGTGGGTGCGTTCCGGCGCGAAGAGCGACATCGAGTTCTACGAACTGCGCTATTCGGGCAAGGCGGCGGCGTTCTTGCGCGGGTTCAGGTCGCTTTACCTCGGCATCGTGTTCAACGTGATCACCACCGGCCTCGTGATGCTCGCCGCGATCAAGATCGGGCAGGCGCTCTTCGGCGTCGACCAGTGGACGGTGATCGCGGTCACGTCGGTCGCGTCGGTCGTCTACTCGGCGCTGGGCGGATTCCGGGGCGCAATCTACACGGACTTCTTCCTGTTCATCGTGATCATGGTCGGCGCGGTGGTGGGCATGTACTACGCAGTCAACCATCCGGCCGTGGGCGGGTTTTCGGCGATGATGGCGCATCCCGCCGTGCAGGCGCATCTGTCGTTCTTCCCCTCGCTGGACACGCCCGACGTGTTCGTGGCCGTGTTCGTGATCCCGGTTGCGATCCAGTGGTGGAACGTGTGGTACCCGGGTAGCGAGCCGGGCGGCGGCGGATACATCGTGCAGCGCATGCTCTCCGCGAAGAGCGAGGGGCATTGCGTGGGCGGGTCGATCCTCTACCAGGTGGTGAACTACGCGATCCGTCCGTGGCCCTGGTACCTGACGGCCTTCGCCTCGCTCATCGTGTTCCCCGACCTCGCGTCCCTCCAGCGGGCGTTCCCCCACGTGAACCCCGTCCTCGTGAAGGGCGACCTCGCGTACCCGGCCATGCTCACGTTCGTGCCGAACGGGTGGCTCGGCGTGGTGGCGGCGTCGATGATGGGCGCGCTCTTCTCGACGGTCGCGGCGCATCTCTCGATGGGCTCCAACTACATGGCGAACGACTTCTGGAAGCGGTTCGTGCGTCCCGCGGCCGGCGAGCGCGAGCTGATCGTGGTGGGACGCCTCACGACCGTTCTCCTGATGGTCCTCACCGCGGTCATCTCGCCGTTCCTGATCTCCGCCGGCGCCGTGTTCAACTTGATTCTCCAGATCGGCGCCGGCACGGGGCTCATCTACCTGCTCAGGTGGTTCTGGATGCGCATCAACGCGTGGAGCGAGATCACGGCGATGGCGGTCTCGTTCCTCGTGGCGGTCTTCCTGCAGCTCGTCTATCCGCATCTGGGAGGTCCGCCGCTTGCGGCCTGGCACCGTCTCCTCATCGTGATGGCCGTAACCACGGCGGCCTGGGTGGGCGTGACGCTCGCCACGCCTCCGACGGACGCCGCGAAGCGCGCGTCGTTCCAGGCGACGATACGCGCGAACTGCCACGACATCGCCTGGGGGCTTCTCGCGATGACCGTCGCCAGCGCCTGCATCTACGCGATGATGTTCGCGAGCGGCTACTGGATCTACGGACGCGTCGCGCTCGCCGCGACGATGACCGCCGTCGCGGCGGTCTCCGGCCTCGCGCTCTTCCCGATCATGCGCCGTCTCAACGACTCCGGCGCATCCCCTGATCGACCTCAAGTCTGTAAACCTCTAATGAGCAGCCACTAACCATGTCCTACGAAGCAGAGCTGACAGCGGCCGAGGTGAAGGCCAAGGCAAAGGAGTGCGGCGCCGACATCGTCGGCATCGCGCCCATGAGCAGATGGGAGGGGACGGACAGGCAGCACGATCCCCGCTACATCTTCCCCGACGCGAAGTCCATGATCGTGTTCGGCTTCCGCATCCCGCGCGGCAGCCTGCGCGGCGTGGAGGAGGGCACGCACTACCTCAACTACGCCACGATGGGCTACGCCGCGCTCAACTCCATCTACGGGCCGATGGTCCTGTGGGAGATGAACCGCTTCATGGAGGACCACGGCTACGAGGCCGTGCCCATGGCGAACGTGGGCGGCGGCGAGGCGGTGAACCCGCTCACGGGGAACTTCCGCACGGGCTGGAGCCGTCCGGTGCGCCCCGGCCTGCCCGCGCCGGACGTGTCGGTCGACTTCCGCGTGGCGGCCTTCCTCGCCGGACTCGGCGAGTTCGGCTATTCGCGCGCGTTCCTCACGCCGGAGTTCGGTCCGCGCCAGCGCTTCGCGATCATGCTGACAGACGCCGAGCTGGAGCCGGATCCGATCTACACGGGGCACATCTGCGACCGCTGCATGGAGTGCGTGAAGAACTGCCACGGCCACGCGATCTCCCCGACGGAGACGGTGAAGAAGGTCGTCGGCGGCGTCGAGGTGGAGTGGGCGAAGCGCGACGAGATGGCCTGCTCCAAGGCGTTCCGCGAGGGCGGCCTGGAGCGCGAGCTCTCGCCGTTCGAGGGCAGCTATCCGCGCAAGTACGGCTACGGGCTCGCCCACGAAGGAAGCTGCGGCTGCATCCGCGCCTGCATGGTGCATCTCGAGGAGCGGCGCAAGCTCACGCGCGAGTTCCGCGCGCCGTTCCGCAAGCCCGGCTGGAAGCAGTGGGAGGTCGACCACTCGAAGCCCTACGAGCTGCCGGAGGAGGTCGTGCGGGAGTACGCGGGCAACATCGAATCGCACGACGCCTACACCAACTACAACATCAACTCCAACTACGGCACCAAGGCGGCGGCCGGGCTCGTGCAGGACAACTCGTCGAGCGGAGGAGTTGCGTGATCAGCGCGGAGATAAAGGAGCTGGCGAAGCGCGTGGGCGCGGACTGCGTGGGCATCGCGCCGATGAGCCGCTGGGAAGGCGCGCCCCGGCAGAACGACCCGCGGTACATCTTCCCCGGCGCGAAGTCCATGGTGGTGCTGGGCTTCCGCATCCCGCGCGGACTCCTCCGGGGAATCGAGGAGGGCACGCGCTTCATCGACTACCCCGGCATGGGCTACGCCTCGATCAACCAGGTGCACGGACCGATGGTGCTGTGGAAGCTGAACGCCTACCTTGAGGAACACGGCTACGAGGCGTTCCCGCTCCAGAACGCGAACGGCGGCGACGCGGTGAACCCCGTGACCGGCAAGTTCCGCGCGGGGCTGAGCCGGCATGTCGCCGAGGGGCGTCCGCTCCCCGACGTGCTCGTCCATTTCCGCGTCGCGGCGTATCTCGCGGGGCTCGGCGAGTTCGGCTGGTCGAAGATGTTCCTCACGCCCGAGTTCGGCCCGCGCGTCCGCTTCGCGATGCTGTTCACCGACGCCGAGTTCGACGTGTACGACCCCATCTACGAGGGGCACATCTGCGACCGGTGCAAGCTCTGCGTGCGGAACTGCGCGGGACACGCCATCTCGATGAATGAGTCCGTGAAGGTCACGCTCGCCGGGCATGAGGTCGAATGGGGCAAGCTCGACGAGCTCGCCTGCGAGGAGGGCATCCACGGCGGCGCGGGCCGCGAGCTGTCGCCGTTCGACGGGGAGTACCCGCGCCAGTACGGCT
>JAFRNO010000632.1 GCA_017430155.1 Kiritimatiellia bacterium
CCTGCCTTCTTCGTCCCGCACGTCTGCGCGAGGCGGTCCGGCGCCACCGACGTCAGCGGCGCGCCGAGCGACGTGTCGGCCATGCCCGCCGGCAGGAAAATCTCCCTGCGGCAGAAGTCGGCAAGGCGGCATCCGAGCGTCGCCTCGAACGCCTGCCCGAGCAGAACGTAGTTCCGGCAGGAGTAGACCACGCGCCCCGGCTTGGGCGCCTTCGGCGGCATTGAGAGGATGTTCCGCAGCATCGTCTGCGGATCGTCGCTGAAATAGACGCGCTTCCCCTTCCCGTCCGCCTCGCCGAAGCCGGACACGTGGTTCGCCAGTTCGCGAAGCGTCACGTTCCGCGCAAGCGGCGCCGAATAGGCGGCCAGGCATTTGGCAAACGGCGCATCGAAGTCCGCGACCTTCCCCCGCGCATGGGCGATCAGGTACGCCGTCACGCCGGCCGCCGTCTTCGTGACGCTCGCCATGTCGATCACCGTTCTCGGCGTCATGGGAACGGTGTGCGCCGCGTCCGCCCATCCCCATGAGGCCACGATGTCCGCACCCTCGAGGCCGCCCGCCATCACCGTTGCGCCGTGGATCACGCCGTCGCGCATCTCCGCCTCGAAGATGCGCGCGCACTCCGCCACCGGCTTCTCGGAGGGCCGCGCCGCGTCGAGCGCGGAACGCCTCGGCGACCGCCCGTTGCACGAATCCGAAGTCACTTCCGGCGAGAGCTGTGGCTTGGAACGCGGCAGTTCCACGCGCGCCCATTCGCCCGCTCCGTCCTGCACGAACAGGCCCGGGTATGTCGCCACCGGCAAATCGAGCTTTCGCACGCCGTCCCGGATGACGATCTTGTCCGGCGCCTTCCCTTCCTCCACCCACTCGACGATCGCCTTGTGCAGCGACGGCGAGCCGGCGGCGCCCTGCGTCGCGCGTCCCTTGCCTCCGCCGTGCGCCACGCCCGGCATGCAGAACAGCCGGCAACGTTCCATCGCCTTCTCAAGTCCACCCTCGTTCGAGCAGAGGCGTTCATATTGGTCCACGATCGGCCCCGGCGGTATCGTCGGGTCCTCCCAGCCGGTCGTGACGATGAGCTTTCCGCCGCGCGCGAAGAACGCCGAGAGGTCGGCGGGGTTCGCATTCAGCTCGGGACCGGTCGCACGGGCGAATTCGCGAAGATGTTTCAATGTGACGTTGCACCAGTTGGTTAGCGCGACATCCTGCTTCCCAAGCCATGTCCGCAGCGGCGCGTCGTCGTTCACGCGTATCTTGTCGCCGCGCGCGAGCGAAGGGCAATTCTTCGCGGCCAGCGCGAGCATGCCGTCGATCTCCTCGCCCGTGGCCCGGCCGTCGGCAAGATAGTGCCCGGCGTACGGCTTCGGGTCGCTCGCCGCGCGAAACTCCACGGCGGCATCGGCCACGGCCCGCATCTCCTCCTTCGTGAACAGGGCGAGACCGTCCTTGTCGTGCGTCATCCGCCACAGATGCCACTTGCCGATCTTGTTCGGGACGACGTTGTTCGCAGGAAGGGACGCGACGATGCCGTCGTAGTCCTCGGGGAAGCGCATCGCCTCGTGGAACCCCTGGCGTCCACCGCACGATCCGCCGACGAAATACGCCTTCCTCGCCGGCCTGCCGTAGAACGCCGTGACGAGGCGCTTCCCGTAGACCGTCATCAGGTGGGTGGCGCGCCAGCTGTAGTCGCGCAGGACGGCCTCGGACCATATGCTCGTGCTCGCGGCACGGCCCTCCACCACGGCCCGCGTGCCGATATCCGTCGTCACCACCGCCGGCAACTCCGCGCCCGCCATGTACCGGACATGCAGACTCGGCAACCGGCCGCCCACTCCGCTGTTTCCCTTGCCCCACAGGCGGCCGTCCCATTTTTCGGAGGGGGGCAACTCGGCGCGGCACCGGATGTCGCTCCCCCTTTCAGGCCTCAGCGTGAAATCCACCTGCGTGACGCCGTTGGTGCCGACAGGCCTTACGCCGGCAATCGAGCAGATTTCGTCAGCGATGGTGTTAATGCCTGCAACGCCGTTGGACGGCGGCCGATCGGCCGCCTCCGCCACGCGCATCTGGACCAAGGCGATTCCCGCCGCAACCGCGAGCGCCGCATGGAACTTTGCTTTCATCGAATTGCCCTTGCCTTTCATTGGCTGTTAAAACTCCTGGACGACGAATCCGTACGCGCCGAAGCGGCACGTGCCGTCGCTCTCCACCGTGACGTTCTCCGAGAGGATCGGCTTTTTCGCCGGATCGAGCATCACGCCCTGCGGGACGAACGCGGTGTCCGTCGGACGCAGGTTCGCCGCCACGAACACGGCGCGGCCGCCATGCCGCCGCACGAATGCCACCACGTTCTTCTTCTCGCCGTTCGTCACCCATTCCTGCGTGCCGTCGTAGAACACGGGGTCCTCGCGGTGAAGCGTGGACAGTCTGCGGATGAGCGCGAGGCGCTTCTGCCCGGCCGGCTGGAGGGCGCGCGCCCAGTCGACCGTCTTGCGCGCACGGCCGATGTCCTCCACCGGGGCGAAGAACGTGTTGAGCGCGTTGTCCGCGATCTCGTTTCCGTTGAAGACCATCGGCAGCCCGCGCCGCAGGAACACGAGCACGAACCCCGCGTTGCCCGCCTCGACGGGATGGACGCGGTCAAATCGGTTGGGGCCGTCGTACTTCGCCGCCGAGTCGTGGTTGTCCATGAAGCACATCATCAGCGCGTCCGCCGGAACCTTCGCCTCGTATTCGCGCATGTGGTTCATCATGTACGGGAGCGTCTTGCCTTTCGTGAAGGGCTTGCTCGCGACGGACGGCGTGAGGAAGTCGCGAACAGCGAAACTGAACGGAAAGGCGTAGCAGGCGTCGAATGCCTTCTCGAGCCACTCCACCTTCGATCCCTCGTTGATCATCACGAGGTCGGGCTTCACCTTCTGGCACGCCGTCACGGCTTCCACCCAAAAATCGATCGGCACGCCGTCGCCCACGTCGCAGCGGAAGCCGTCGCAGCCGAGGCGAACCCAGTGCAGCATGGAGTCGATCAGATACTTCCGTACGCCCTTCGACTCGAAGTTGACGTACGGAAAGTGCCACTTCGTCGTGCGCACCGTACCGTCCGGGTTCTTCTGGAACGCGTCTGGGAACATGTCCTTCAGGACGTTGTTCGGCCCGCAGTGGAGATAGACGATGTCCATGTAGACCTTCATGCCGAGCGCATGCGCCCTGTCGTTGAAGGACTTGAAGTCCGCGTCCTTCCCGTACTCGGGGTCGATCTTGTCGTAGTTCGAGACGCGGTACGGGTTCTTGGGCGTGTGGTAGCCGCTCTTCTTCTGCTGAGGGCTCCACCCCGCCTCGTCCATGTCGCAGTCCATCTCCACGAAGGGCGTAAGGTACACGATGTCCACGCCGGCGGACCGCACGTGGTCGAGCATCGCCTCGGCGGCCTTGAAGTTGCCGTCGCGCGTGAAGTTGCGCAGCACGATCTGGTACATCGTCGCGCGCTTGAGGTACTCCGGCGTCGGACGCATCGCGCCGTGCGCGATGCAGCATGCGGCCATGGCGGCCGCGAACAGGCTCATTTTCATCGTTGTATTCGCTTTCATTGTTGTTGCGTTCATTGGAGTTGGCGGTTTGAAATCGTTATTTGCCCTTCAATGCTTCCCGCTCTCGCGTACCGGCTTGCCGCCCGGCTCTGACCCCGCGAACCCCACGTAATACCCGTACGGACCGAGTCTGAAACTCCTCTCGCCCGTCCGTTCGGCAAGATGGGCGAGAATCGGTTCCCCGTCCTGGATCGACGACGCCGCCACGCCCTTTTCTTGCTGTGCCGTGAGAAGCACCGACACGTCCAGCGGCGCCGAGCGCCAGTTCTGCACCACCAGAACCGGACGGCAACCTGGAGCGCGCCGCACAAACGCCGTCGCGTCCCGTTCGCACGAGACGTCCAGCCACTCCAGCCCCTCCCGGCCGTTGAGCGCGGTCAGCACCGGCAGTGACCTCCGCATCTCCACCAGCTTCTTGACAAGCGCGGTGCGGCTGCGGCCCTCCGGCGTATCCATGGCCGACCAGTCGAGCGGCGTGCGCCCGAACATCGAGTGATTCGGCGACGCCTCCGCGAACTCGTTGCCGTTGAACAGTAGCGGCACGCCGTCGAGCGTGAACATGTAGACGAGCACCTGGTCGACGCCCGCATGCGTCCACGTCGTTTCGCGGCGCGGATGGACGTCCGTCGCGTAGTCGTGGTTCTCGTAATGGTTCACGAAGCGCGCACCGTCCGCCCAGACCGCCGCCTGCTTCTGCCAGGCGCTGCGCAGGCTCCGAGCGCTGGACTTGCCGCTGTTGCGCCCGAAAAGCTCAGGCGACGGGAATCGCCCGTAGTCCGCGTCGAACGCCTTTGTCTGGTTCGCCGGATCGCCCCCCTCGCAGAGCAGGATCGAATCCGGCTTGAACGCCTCCATCCGGTCGCGCGCCTCGCACCAGAAGTCGAGCGGAATGCGTGCGCCCACGTCGCAGCGGAAGCCGTCGCAGTCGAACTCCGCCATGAGGTAGACCAGGTTCGTCTTGAGGTACTCCCGCACCGACGGCTTGGTGAAGTCGAACTGCGGAAAGCGCCACTTACCCTTGCGGATAGAGCCGTCCGCGTTCCATGCGGCGAACTCCGGATGCGTCTTGAGGAACGGCGCCGTCGGGCCGAAGTGGAAATAGACGAGGTCGAAGATCACCTTGAGTCCGATCCGGTGCGCGGCGGCGACGAGGTCTTTCAGGTCGGCGTCGGTCCCGTATTCGGCGTCCACATGGAAGTAGTCGACTATGCGGTACTGGTTTTTGGGGTTCTCGAACCCGCTCTTGATCTGCCTCGGACTCCAGAACGCCTTGTCCATGTCTTCGTCCATCTTGAACACCGGCAGGATGTATACGACCGTCACGCCGAGTTCCTTGATGTACGGCAGCTTCGCCTCGATCCCCTTGAGCGACCCGTCAGGCGAGAACGCCCGCGGCTGTATCTGGTAGACAAGCCCCTTCGCGAACCAGTCCGGACTCTTTCGCGCGGGCTGCGCGCTCATGTCGCCGCCCCGCGTCGTACACGCCGCCGCAATGGCCGCAACCAACAGAACCTTCAACATCATTTTATCTCCTTTATCGGTTGCCCTTGACGGCGATCTCGTACCACACGGTGCGGTACGCGGGGCCGATCGCGACGACGGCATGGCCGTCCGCGTCGGCCGCCACGGGTACGTCGGCCTTCGGTTCGCCGCGCTCGTCGAGCGCGCGGCACGTCACGTTCGCCGCCGGCGCGGGCAAAGTGATCACAGCGGGGACGCCCTCGGCCACCACGGGGCCGCCGCCCCAGGCGCGGCCGCGGCAGGAAATCGCGCCGCCGGCGTGATCCTTGAACTTAGCGCCCTGGTTGTGGCAGAGCCCCGTGGCCGCGAGGAGGATGCGGGCGGGACGCCCGTTCTCGCCGAATCCGGTCGCGTCGTGCGAGGTCAACGAGACGGTTGCCCAGCCGAGCTTCGTCTCGCCCACTGCGACCTTCACGCCGCCGAGGTCGAACGCGCGTCCCTTCGGGAAACCCGTGAAGAGCTTCGTGTTCGGCGTGTTGACCGTCCACACGCCCGCGTCGGGAATCTCGCAGTCCCACGTGAGCTCGCCCGTGTCGCTCGTGATCGTCTTGCCGGGCGCGGGCGCGCTCGCCGCCGCCGGCGGCGTCTGGCCCGTCACGTCCACGGCCACCTGGTGCACGAGGGCCAGCTCGGCCGAGAGCTTCCCGCAGGAGGCCGCGTCGATGCCCACGGGGACAGAGCGCTGCTTAACCAGATGCTCGAAGTATTCCGCGTACGGCAGGTTCGCCGTCACTTTCGTGGCGCTCTCCTTCACGTCGCCGCGCAGGTAGATCGCCGCGCAGGCGGGGAAGTGCGCGAGCACGTCCGTGCGCGCGACGATGCTGAAGAAGTACTCGTTGAAGTCGGGCTCCGCCCGCTGGCGGTTGTTGTAGGAGTACTCGAACACGCCGTCCCACCCCTGCAGCGCGCCGTACGCGCGCAGCATCGGCTGGCCCTCCGCGCCGTAGAAGATCGGGTAGGGGTGGTTGTACTCGCTCACGATGTATGGCTTGCCCGCCACGCGCTCGCCGGCAAGGCGGAGGATGCAGCCGCCGCGCGCGTTCACCATCGCCTTGTTGCGGATGGTCCAGTTCGAGTTGACGCTCGGATGGCACCAGTAGGCGTGCTTGTCGACGTAGTCGAGGTCCGCCTGCACGTGCGGCGGCGAGTAGCCGAGCTGCGTGCCGGAGACTGGCGCCTCGAGGCCGAGCTCCTTCTGGAGGTAGTCGCGCATGCCGGTCCAGTAGGCGCGCTCCGTGTCCACGAGGAACTGGAAGAAGTCGCGCGTCATCTGCGGCGCGGCCGCGACCTTCGACGCCACCACCGGGATCTCGCCCTTCTCGGGCGAGAGGCCGGCCATGTCAAGCGACTTGCCGCCCGTCCTGAACGAAAGGTCGTCGATCTCGTACACGCCCACGCCGAAGCGCGTGAACTGGATCTCGGCGTTCGGAACGGTGTCCGCCGCGTAGAACGTGAACGCATGCTCCGTCCAGTCGGCCGTCGGCTCGATGCGGGTGAGGACGCCGAGCGACGCCCAGCCCCTGCGCCGGTCCGCGACGGCGAAGCCGACCTCGCCCGCCGCGCCCGACTTCCGGCGGATGCGGAACGACACGGTGTACGGCTCGTCCTTCTGCACGGCGACACGCCGGTAGACCTTCGGGAAGAGCTCGCCGCCCTTCTTCGTCACGGTCACGCGCAGCGCGCCGTCGACGGCGCCGACCTTTGCGCCCGCGCCCCCCTTGTCGAGGACCCACGTCTTGCCGTCCGGCGCGACGGCCCTGTCGAACGCGCCCTCGGCGATCATCTCGCCGCCGAGCGGCCTCATCTGCCGCCGCCACGCCTCGAGCATACGCGCGCCGCTCCCGTACTTCTTCAGGAGCCAGTCGTTCCACTGGTTGCGCAGCACGGTCGCGTACGGCTCGCCGAGGCGGTCGATCCCGCCCTTCAGGTAGACGCGCCAGAGCGCATCCTCGTTGTTCAGCTCCACCACGGCCACCACGGGGTCCTTCAGGTAGCTCATCCCCGTATAGGGATTGACGTGCGAAAGCAGCTCGCGCGCGTACTCCTTCTCCATCTCGATGATGCGCGGGTCGAACTGGTCCGCGCCCTTGTTCGCCCACGGCGTGCCGGGCGCGAAGCCGTCGCGCGCGTCGAGCGTGCGCGCCACGTGCAAGTTCACGTTCACGTAGATGCCGCGCATCTTGAACTGCGCGACCAGGTAGTCCTGCCGGTCGCGCCGCTCGGCGTCGAACTGCCGCCGCGTGCGGAAGTCCTCCGTGAGGATGCCCTGCTCAGCCGGCAGCATGAACGTGCCGTAGGAACTGTCGAAGTAGTGGAGGCGCACGCAGTTGATCCCGAAGCGCGCGAGGCGCGCGGCGAGGCGCTCCGCTTCCGCGTGCGTCGGGAAGTTCGCGGGGCCGGTGAGGTTCGTCGCGTGCAGTCGCACGCGCCCCTTGTCGTTCACGAAGTGTCCGTCCTTCACGCGGATGCGCCCGTCTTTCCCGGCCGGCGCCTCCAGCAGGTGACTCATGTTCACCACGTTGTCCGGCGCGTCGTACGACGGCACGAACGGGAACATCCCGTCCTCCGTTACCGCCAGCGCCATCCCGGCCGCACACGCGGCCACCGCCATCAGCTTTGCTTGGTGCATCATTGCCCAGACTCTTCCTGTTGCCTGTTAAAACTCCTGGACGATGAAACCGTACGCGCCGAAGCGGCACGTGCCGTCGCTCTCCACCGTGACGTTCTCCGAGAGGATCGGCTTCTTCGCCGGATCGAGCATCACGCCCTCCGGAACGAAAGCCGTCGCCGTCGGGCGCAAGTTCGCCGCAACGAACGCGGCACGTCCGCCATGTCGCCGCACGAACGCCACCACGTTCATCTTCTCGCCGTTCGTCACCCATTCCTGCGTGCCGTCGTAGAACAAAGGCTCGTCGTGGTGGAGCTTCGCGAGCGCGCGGATGAGCGCGAGGCGCTTCTGCCCGGCGGGCTGGAGCGCGCGCGCCCAGTCGACCGTCTTGCGCGCGCGGCCGACGTCCTCCACCGGCGCGAAGAACGTGTTGAGCGAGTTGTCCGCGATCTCGTTTCCGTTGAAGACGAGCGGAAGGCCGCGCCGCAGGAACGTGAGCACGAAAGCCGCGTTGCCGGCCTCCACCGGATGGACGCGGTCGAACCGGTTCTCCCAGTCGTTGGCGGCCGTGTCGTGGTTGTCCATGAACACGAACATCAGCGCCCCTTCCGGTATCTTCGCCTCGTATTCGCGCACTCCCGGCATCTTCGCGGCAAGCGTCTTGTTCTTCGCGGTCACCTGCCCCGGCAGGGACGGCGTGAGGAAGTTGCGGATCGAGAAGCTCCACGGCCAGCCGTAGCATGCGTCAAAGGCCTTTTCCAGCCATTCCGGCTTGCGGCCCTCGTTGATCATCACGAGGTCCGGGTTGACCTTCTGGCACGTCGTCACGGCCTCCACCCAGAAGTCGATCGGCACGGCGTCGCCCACGTCGCAGCGGAAACCGTCGCAGCCGAGGCGCATCCAGTGGAGCATCGAGTCGATGAGGTACTTGCGCACGCCCTTCGACTCGAAGTTGACGTACGGGAAGTGCCACCGCGTCGTGCGCACCGTGCCGTCCGGGTTCTTCTGGAACGCGTCGGGGAACAGGTCCTTCATCACGTTGTTCGGGCCGCAGTGGAGGTACACGAGGTCCATGTACACCTTCATGCCGAGCGCGTGCGCCCTGTCGTTGAACGCCTTGAAGTCCGCGTCCGTGCCGTACTCGGGGTCGATCCTGTCGTAGTTGGAGATGCGGTAGGGATTCTTCGGCGTGTGGTAGCCGCTCTTGATCTGGCGCGGGCTCCAGCCGGACTCGTCCATGTCGCAG